>CBDUWS010000488.1:0-1542 GCA_965370985.1 uncultured bacterium | reverse complement strand
TTCGAAGAGGCCATCAACGGTAAAGAAGCCAAGCTGAAAATTCCTCGTTGGGAAGTGTGCGGTACTTGCCAAGGAACCGGAGCCAAATCCGAGCAATCCGTCAAAACCTGTTCAGCTTGTCGCGGGGCCGGTCAAATTCGTCTTCAACAAGGATTTTTCACCATCAATCGAACTTGCGGACAATGCCAAGGGGCGGGGAAAATTATTGCAGATCCATGCAAAACCTGTCGTGGTCAACGACGTGTCCATAAGGAGCGCATGCTCTCCGTCACCATCCCGGCAGGCATCGAAACAGGAATGCGCTTACGCCTCTCTCATGAGGGCGAACATGGGATGAATGGAGGTCCCCCGGGTGATCTCTATGTGGCCTTAAAGGTCAAAGCTCATCCTCAGTTTCTACGAAAAGGCCAAGATATCCTGTATGACTGTCGCCTTCATTTTGTGACAGCGATACTTGGGGGACGAGTAGAAGTGCCAACATTAAAGGGCAACACCATGGTCAAAGTTCCTGAAGGGACGCAACACGACCAAATTCTTCGGCTAAAAGGCCTTGGGGCTCCAGGCCTCAAGTCTCAATCTCGTGGTGACCAGTTGATCCGAATCAAAATTGATATTCCCACCAAACTGACGCCACAGCAACGAGAAATCCTGAATGCCTATGCTGAAGAAAGCAGCCTTGATACGGATACCCAAGGGGAAGGCCTCTTCGACAAAGTCAAAAACCTGTTTGACTAAACCTAGAAACCACCATTTCTAGGCTAAGCCACTCTTTCCGATTTCATTCCTAAAACGTTTTAGTTCACATGCCTGTTTTCTTCATCCATTCCCAAGATGTTGCGGATGGAATGGTGACGATCACTGATCCACTTCTGACCCATATCTCAAAAAGCTTGCGCGCAAAGCCTGGCGATTCCCTGCTCTTCAATGACGACCAGGGGCATCGATATCATACGACCGTCGGCGAGATCACCAAACAGACCCTGCAAGCAACTATTCAACAAGTTGAAGACCCTCCCCTCTCAACTCGACCTCCCCTCATTCTGGCGCAAGCCCTTCTCAAGGGAGAGAAAATGGGATGGGTCATTCAAAAGGCCACGGAAATCGGGGTTTCGGCGATTATTCCCCTCATAACCGATCGAGTCATACTCAAACTGTCGGGGAAGCAAGGAGAGACCCATCAAGCGCGATGGAAGCGTATTGCCTTGGAAGCGGCACAACAAAGTGAACGCTGGACATTGCCGACCATTTTCCCACTGCAATCATTTCGCCAGTTTATCGAATCAAATCAAGAAAACCTACCAATTTTCATGGCTGAACGAGCAGAAGGCATTTCACTATTAACCATACCCTGTTCGACAGAGAAACCGGGATCAGGGGTTACGGTCATCATCGGGCCGGAAGGTGGGTGGTCGGCAGAAGAGTTAGAAACGGCGCAATCTCATAATTGGGCGTTCGCTTCTTTTGGAAAAGAGATTTTACGCGCGGAAACCGCGAGCCTCGCCGCCCTGGCTATTCTACAAGCGCGCTTCAATACTTACTAAG
>CBDUWS010000487.1:0-1548 GCA_965370985.1 uncultured bacterium | reverse complement strand
CATCCAATGCTTTGGCCCTGGCAATAAGCTCCTCGGCTTTACCCTGCTGCGACCTGGCCTTTCGCATTTTGAGTACTTTCTCAATCTTGCCTGCTTCAATAGTCGGATCGAATTGAGGAAGAACGGTTGCCCCGGCAATATACATCCCCGAAAGCAGCACATAAAATACAAGCAATGCCGCAACCGCCTTAATACCCTCTAAACGCTTCATTGGGGGAGCATCCAAGAGAATAAACACAGCTGAACCCAGCATTGCATACAGAAAAAACATGACTTGAAAGATAAACGGAAAATGCGTCTGTTGAGCCGCAACAACCAATATCGCCCCAATGATGATTCCTATGGTTGTTTTCTTTAGGACACTTTTCGTGAAGCTTTGGTTAGCCATACGGTTCCTTTTCTTCCAAATTCGTTCTAATTGGCATCAACGGGAACAGGCGATCTCTGAGGTACTACGACCTTCGAACTTCCCGGACGAAGAGTAACTAGAATGGAAAAACTGACCACAGCAAAAAACACAATCGTGATCCCCGTAATCCACCAGGCTGAATAGGCCAACGTTGGCGTAAAGGCCTCCTGCGTAAAATCTGGAACCAAATTATACACATGGTAATACTTCCTGGTAAGTGATCGAACCGTTCCCATCAGGCCCATAGTCCAAATGGCTGTAAAGGCAAGGAAAATCAAGACAAATTGCGAAGCAAAATCGATTTTTCCCCAAATAATGGTCCCGCGTTTAATGGCACGATTGTACATAATGTAATTCACAATTGTGAGGAACACCAGGGTGAAGGCAGCGGCATTTTTGGCAGGCATGAGAGCCAACTCTTGCGCCCATTCCGGTAGCTCAAGATCATGCGTCGCCAATCCTTGGGTAGCGACAAAACCGTGGGGTGTCATCCAAATGGCATCGGCTACCACAATCATGAGAAACCCTATCTTAATCATAGTAAAAGCCGAAACCGTGAAGTTTTTGAGACCGGGCACTTTTCCAAGAATCATTGGGACAAAGATAATAGCCCCTAAGAAAATTAGTGATTGCCATTCGGGTGGCGGGAACAAATACCAGGCGTACCCCATCACAGCCGGCATCACAAGCACAGCAAGAGCCACAAACCCGGACATGCGTATCTGCTCAACCCCTTCAATTCGTTTGAGACTCAACCAAATATAATAATTACTGGCCAGAAATATCAGCCCAATCATGGCTCCTTGCATTTCAAAGAACATCGACAATTGGTCCGCCATCATATAGGGACAAATCGACGCATCATAATCACAGAGTTCGTAGGCCAGGAGATATCCCATAAAAGGAAGTAGCAACAAGGCTCCCACCCCAATCATATTGCCCACAAAACCCATCCAATCATAGTAGGATCGCTCCTCATCGGTTTTCGACCCCATATACATATAGGCCGCGATCAGCCCTGCGATGAAGCCTCCAAAGGTAACATTTCCCACAATTCTATGGAGATTAAGAGGCATCCAACTAAAGTTGGCCATTTTATCCCAGAGGGAGGCCGTTTGAATAAATTCGACTAATGAGAC
>CBDUWS010000486.1:0-1551 GCA_965370985.1 uncultured bacterium | reverse complement strand
GCATTTCGGGCATCAATGAGTTTTATGTCAAAACGGATGTACTAGTCTTCCAAAAAACAGGAGAACCGGGGATGGTCAAAAAGGCCGGTGCCGGAGAAGCCGTATGGCCGGAAATCACGTACCAACTACCTTCGAAGTAAAGATCATCGTTTGCTGATTGCGGACTAAGGTCTCGCGCGAAAATGGGAAGTTGTTTTTTCGCGAACCCTAAACACAACCAGCAGATCTTTACGCCGAACGTCATACCCGCAGTCTTTAGCGGGCATCCAGGATGATGATAAAGAAGGATGGATCCCCGCTAAAACCTTGCGAAGATGACGGAGAAAGAGGTCACCGGCCACCACCAAGTCCACCCAACTTAAACGTGACCAGGCAGTGCCTGAGAAATAGAGACTATGTTTTTACGCATTATCTAACTTCAATCAAACATTGAATATGCATGAAGATGAAGACTTATTAAAAAGAATTGAGGGGAGAATTTTGTGAAACGCGAAAACCTTGAATTCACTGCAAAAGCGATGGTGGCGGATGGCAAAGGAATTCTGGCCGCGGATGAATCCGTGGGAACCATCACCAAACGATTTGATACTTTAAAAATCAAATCCACCGAAGAAAGCCGCCGCACGTATCGCGAATTGCTGTTGACCGCCCCTGGAGTTTCCGAATTTATCAGTGGGGTGATCCTGTACGACGAAACCATTCGGCAGAAGGATTCGAAGGGAACACCCTTTCCTGAAGTCCTGACGAAGCTTGGCGTTATTCCCGGAATCAAAGTGGATACAGGGGCGAAATCTTTGGCTGGCTCTGATGAAGAAAAGGTGACGGAAGGCCTTGACGGCCTTCGTGATCGACTAAAGGAGTATTATGGAATGGGTGCCCGCTTCGCCAAATGGCGAGCGGTCATTCGCATCACCGACACCCTTCCTAGCCCATATTGTATCAGCGTGAATGCTTATGCACTGGGGCGGTATGCGGCGTTGTGCCAGGAGCAGGGCCTGGTGCCAATTGTTGAGCCGGAAGTACTCATGGACGGCCCACACACGATTGAGCGGTGTGAAGAAGTAACGGGTGAAGTTCTACATAGGGTGTTCCATGTCCTTCATGAGCAAAGAATTGCTTGGGAGGGCATGATTCTGAAGCCCAATATGGTAATTTCCGGAAAGCAATGCCAAAGGCAAGCCTCCGTTCAAGAAGTCGCTGAGTCCACACTCAGGTGTCTAGGGAGATATGTTCCTTCAGCAGTACCTGGGATCATCTTCTTATCAGGTGGGCAGCATGACCATGTTGCCACGGGGCATCTGAATGTGATTAATTCCCTACCCCTTCCTAAGCCTTGGAAAATCAGCTTTTCCTATGGCCGGGCGCTTCAGGACCCCGCGCTGGAGGCGTGGCATGGCAAGAAGGAAAACTTCGAAGCCGGACAACAAGCCCTCTACCATCGGGCCAAATGTAACGGGGCAGCCAGTCTGGGAAAATATACGGAAGAAATGGAAGGTGATATGCGTGGCCGAGAAATACCCGCACATCGAGCCGGGTGGGAAGAAGATTGAG
>CBDUWS010000485.1:0-1557 GCA_965370985.1 uncultured bacterium | reverse complement strand
ACCCTAGCCCTGGAAGGGAGAGGGAGCTTTGAAATCTCTTCGTTGAAAATTAAAAAACAATATCCTACTCCCGTGTGGCGACACGTTTTTCCAATTCCTGCAATACGTTTTTAGTCCTGCTGGAAAAGACCTGGCTCTTCCGATCTTTAGATTCCTGGATAAAGACCTGAAGATCCTCCACGGTATCGAGATCACGCAGCATCGGCAGAATTTTCAAAGATAGCCCCAACGCTGTTGTTTTTTCTTGCGTGAGGGAAAAGACTGTATCCGTGGACCAGGGAATATTTTCAAAGAGTTCCGGTATTGGCGATCGGAGTCCAATCAGATAATACCCACCATCTACCGTGGGGCCCACGACCACGTCATGATCCTGAAGACTCTTGAATGCTATAGATATGAGCGGGACGGTGATGCCTGGAATATCGGTTCCCACAATCAGGACAGCCTGATAGGGGGATCCGAGCGCCGACTGAAAGGCATGGGCCATGCGTCCGCCAAGATCATGGCCCACTTGATCCCAGACTGGAATCTTAAACCGGGTCTTCATGGCCCCAAAGAACGGGTGCTCCGGGGTTGGAGATCCCGCCAAGATTCGATCGCATCCTTTGAGCGATTGGCATCGTTCGAGTAAATCCAATACGAGACTTCCATGAAGACTGGCGGCTTCATCCGGCGTAAGAGGCGGGCTGAGACGTGTTTTGACTTGCCCCGCCACCGGCGCTTTGGCAAACACAATAAGTGCTGCTGAAGCCGGTGGGGGAGCCGGGAGATTCCGCCCATGGCTTCGCTGTGAAGAGCCAGGCCGTCGTGCTTGTGAAGGCTTACCGGGCATGATGGTAATACTGTTGAAGGCGTTGTGGATCCCAACCCACCCAATAGAAAAACCGTAAGATCCACATTCGCAGGATCGTTCGGAGCGGACCTTGCTGTTCCCACCGTCGGAACGAGGTAATGACAGTTTCTCGCAACGCGACGATGGCTCCCTTTCGTTTCAGCCGCCGACTGAATTCAATGTCTTCCATCAGAGGCATGTCTGCAAAGCCCCCCATGGACTCAAACACCGCACGGCGCACAAACATGGCTTGATCACCTGTACAGATCCCCGATAATCGTGATCGGTGATTCATCATACGGCTGACCATCCACGCATAACCTTGATCTTGAGGAAATCGCACATCAAACCGGCCTCCGACGCCCTGAGAATTTGATAGGGCCAGCTCAATAATATTTTTGGCATTGTGCGGCAACTGCGTATCGGCATGCAAAAAAAGGAGAATGTCGGCCGTGGCTTGCGCAGCCCCGGCATTCATTTGCGTCGCCCGTCCTTTCGGACCTGAGATGATTCGGTAATACGGGTGACACAACGTTTTCAAACACGTCTTGGCAACTTCTATCGTTCGATCTTGGCTGTTCCCATCCACAAGGATGACTTCTTCAAACCCCAATGGCAGAAGCGCGTTGAGCAGAGAAGGTAGCGCGTCCTGTTCATTCAAGACAGGAATGATGACTGCAATGCTCATTCAGGAAAGACACCAGACAGGCAGGGAATGAGTGAGG
>CBDUWS010000484.1:0-1559 GCA_965370985.1 uncultured bacterium | reverse complement strand
TTGAGAGGCCTGCCCCTACCAAATGGCCGTAGGGGGAAAGCTATTTACTAACGTTGGATTTGCTATCTTTCTGCTGTATAAGCGCAAAGCGAGGGATAATCTTTCCTTCTACCTCAACCTTCTCATGAAACATTTCCAAAGGTCTGACCCACAACCCACATTCTCCGTATAGGGCTCGGTACACGACCAAGTTCTCTTCGGTTTCTGAATGCTTGGCGACGCCAAGGACCTGATAGGTGTTTCCTTTGTAATGACGATATGTGCCTGTTGGAATCATGAATATCTCCATTTAAGAGGAATGTCTTTTCGGATTAGGTGCCCAATCTGACTGCTTAACCTGTGTGATTATTGAGGGTACTGCTGGCGATAAGCATGCAGGGCAATACTGCTGGCAACGGTCGCATTCAACGGGATGGATGTATGAATTTGGGGGATGCTGAGTCGTTGCGGAAAATTGAATGAGGGAATGCCAATGCCTTCTTCGCCAAGGAGAAGGCGGACGTGTTGTGGCCAGGATACGGTTGATACATTCTTGCCATCCATATCCAAGGCGTGAATCCATTTCAAAATTTCAGGCCGATGTAATTCAGTAATTGAACATCCTTGATTCAGCGATTGGACAAAGGCGGCCCCGCTGCTGGCTCGAATGACTTTGGGATGAAAGGGATGTACGGCTTCGCGAAGAAGAATCACTGTGCGTACGCCGAAGGCTCGACAGGAGCGAAGAAGTGCACCTAAGTTTCCTGGGTCACCGATGGGACAGAGTATTTCGAGACCCAAGGGAGGTTGCGTCAGATCAAAGAGGGGCATCGAGGGGTTTTGACAGACTAGCAAGGGTTCTTTGGTGCCGAAGACATCTATTTCATCAAAGAGTTCCTTGGACAGTGCAAAGGGGGTTGCCTGAGACGAACAATCTTCTAGGATTTCGTAGGATTGAGAAAACAAGATTTCACAGATGGATGTGCCTGAATCCTGCGAGATTTCCTTCCTCAATTTTGTCCCGGATACGAGACATTGCTGGCGGGCTTTGCTCCCTTGGGACTCAAGCAACGAGACCCAGCGTTTAAACTGAGGGTTGTGTCGGCTTGAAATGAGTCGAGGACGGGTCATGAAAATTGAAAACGTGAATGCTGTTTATGGGATTGGCCAATGTTTGAGATAATGTTCCGAAATGAGATAGTGCCCATGATTGTCGGCGATGATCATAGCAAATATCGCTTAAGAGACCTACAGGAATAGCCGATAACGGAATAAAACAAGTAATCCCGCGCCCCCTTCCATGGAGGGGAGATTCTCGTGTTTATAAATTTCAATTTTCAGTGTCTAGACGTCGGTTGGTGCCAGAGGAAGAAGTGATGTTTGGATCCTGGTCAGGGGATAAACCGACCAGAAAGGTCAGGAACCGGTGAGTTTTCCAAAGCCAAAAGAAATCAGTGGAATGGCTGAAGCAGAAGATAACGGTAAAGCCCTAGAATCGTTGGGGAGGATTCTGCGTTGTCTTGGACGGCATTCGTTTGATCTGGAAGATCGTTCGGAAGAAGAGATTGAAAAAGAATTTG
>CBDUWS010000483.1:0-1571 GCA_965370985.1 uncultured bacterium | reverse complement strand
GAGAATATGGTACATTCACCCGCTTAGTAAATGCTAAGGACTTGAGAGAAAATAACTTGAACAAATTCGCAACAAGATTTGGGTCAGATTTGAACGGAACGATTGAGGAAAATCCGAGGCATAGCAGAGCTATGGTGAGATTTTTTCGATTGAGGCGCGTTCAAAGATGGCCCGAAGATTGGATGCGAAATGTCCAAGTTATTTTCTCTCAAGTCCTATCCACAATCAATCACGGCGGAAACATGAACACACACCAATCTTTCTTTCGTATCCTGTTGTTTTGGCTTGCAGTCCTTGCGGGCTGGCCCCTCACACTACTCCCCATGGCTGCGGCCGAAAACGGGCCCAAGTCTCAGGCAGGGACACTGAAAAGCGTCCTTGAACAAGGGACATTGCGTGTCGGCGTATCCTTATTTACCCCCTGGACTTTAAAAACCAAAAAGGGAGACATAGTAGGATTTGAAATTGACGTGGCCAAGCAGCTGGCCAAGGATCTCGGAGTAAAACCTGAGTTTCTTGTGTTGGACTGGGAGAAAATAATACCGGCCCTCCTGAACCGGAAAATCGACATCATCATTGCTGGCATCGTCATTACTCCCCAAAGAGCTCTCAAAGTGAATTTTAGCCATCCCTATGATTCGTCGGGGATCGGCTTGGCCACCAACATTTCATTAACAAAAACCTTTAAGGGCCCAAAAGATCTCAATAGACCGGACGTCATCATTGCCTCGGTGACCGGGACCATCTCAGAAGATCTGACGCGGCGGGTCTTTCCCAAAGCCACACTGAAAACTTTCGCCACCAGTCAAGAAGCCATACAAGCAGTGACAACGGGAAAAGTTCATGGATACGTAGAGCACAAACCCATTACCACATTTCTGGTTTTGGATCACCCCGAAACGGTCGATGAACCTCTGTCGAAACCCCTGCTCGAAACCAAAGCCGGTTTTGCCGTCAACAAGGGAGATCCCGATTTTATTAATTTTCTCAATGCGTGGATTATCAGTCACGAAGCTGACACCTGGCTCGCTTCCGCACACAAGTATTGGTTCGATTCCTTAGACTGGCAGGCAGAGACCGGGAAGGTCCCATGACCACCATGTTTCAGCCCGAATGGGACATTCCAGATACATTCTGGAGATGGGCCCTTCTGGCAATGGTACCAGCCATCCTGGCCGCAGGTGCCATGGAAAAATCGGCCCCCGGCCTGGTCCTCCCCGACGAACAATCGTATAGAACGCCACTCTCAGATGCCCTCATTGAATCATCGGATTGGAGAACGCCGGAACAACCCAAAGCTGATTGGCGCCAACCACGTTCTCCTGCCTTAGGCTGGCGTACCGAACCCACCCCACAACCCGAACAGTCCCGGTCCCAAAGAAAAATAGAACTCTTCCCACGATATAAACCTGGAAACCCTACTGACTTTGACCATATTGACCGTGAAGAAAAACCCCAAATCAAAGTATTTGAATTCGGTTCATAAAGGCACCGATCATACAGGTCTTTCTCTCACAATTCTCTTTGGTCGGGAAACATTCAACCCACACTTACTTTATTCTCTCACGCCT
>CBDUWS010000482.1:0-1581 GCA_965370985.1 uncultured bacterium | reverse complement strand
CGTGCTGGAGATGATTCTTAAGGAGCCGATCGACCAATATTCACCGTCAACGAGCACGTATAGCGATTTAGGCTATATGGTGTTGGGGTTCGTTGTGGAGCGGGTGACAGGACAGTCATTGGCGGATTTCACCCGAGACCGGATTTTCAATCTGGTGGAGGCAAGCCCAATGGCTTTTGGAATGCACAATATTAAGGGGGATGTATTAGACAAAATTGCGCCATCAGAAGAAGATCCCTGGCGAGGTCGTTTACTTCAAGGGGAAGTGCACGATGAAAATGCAGCGGCCCTTGCGGGAATAGCAGGACATGCCGGATTGTTTGGGACGGCTCAGGCTGTCGGACAAATTACAAAAGCCTGGCTGGATGGCTATGCAGGAAAGCCGAGTATTTTCCGGCAAGATTTAGTCAGACAGTTTGTAAAAGCGCAATCCGGAATCAGTTGGGGGTTGGGCTGGGACACGCCCTCTCAGCCTTCCTCCTCGGGGCAATGGTTTTCACCGGAATCATTTGGCCATTTAGGATTTACCGGCACATCGATTTGGGTTGATCCTATCAGAGAGCTGGAAGTCATCTTTCTTTCAAACCGTGTCCATCCCACTCGCGACAATCAAGACATCAAAACCTTCCGTCCCAAACTGCACGATACAATTATTCAGGAATGTCTTAAGCCAGTTCGATATTGAGAACGGCCAATTTCTCCGCTGCTGCAGCTTGAAGCAAGCGGCCGTCGGCAGCAATGATCCTCATAGGTTCTTTCATCTCTTCCTGAATGTGAAGGGCAGAGGCCAGGTGAATGGCGTCAAATGCGCGAAGCGGATGCCGTGTTATGAGGTCACGTGATAGCGTTAAAACTGAGAGCGTGAGGCTGATTTGGAGGGAAGATGGCCAAAACGATTCAAATTCTTTGCAGATTGCCTGGTATTGAATAGCCGTCAGCCCGCTCTCCCTACGAGTCCTCGAAAACCCTGAATACATTTCAGCGTAGGTAATGGTTGCGGTGGCTGGCATCCCGTCGTGGAGCAGTAGATGCTGGACTTTGTCCGTTCCGACCTCAATCAGGAAGGCCTTGATGAACGCACTGGTATCAAAATAATTCACCGACGGTCTTCGAGTATCGCGTGGGAAGCCGGCGGTCCTTCGACTTGGACAGCCTTCAAATGCTTGGGAGGGCGTTTTTGCGGAAGAGCGGCCATGCCCAAAGCCGAGATGCGAGCCAAACGTGCAGATAAACTCGTTGCCTGTTTGGCCGAGGTGATGGGTTGAAGGAGGGCAATCGGTACTCCTCGTTCCGTCACGATGACCTCTTCCCCCTTTTTTGTGAGCTGAAGGTAATGCGTAAGACGGTTTTTGAGCTCACGAACACCGACCGTACTCATAGGAAACTCTCCATGTAGCTATTGTGGATGCATTATTGGAATTGTCAAGTCTGAGTCTGAATACTTCGTGAGCCGCAGACTCTACTCTAAATCCATGCCCAAGGTATGAATTTTTTAAACATTCTCTCAGCATCCCGGAATAGTCTCTTTTAACCTAAAAACAGCAGTTGGATCACGAAAGTCTGC
Source organism: uncultured bacterium (assembly GCA_965370985.1). GTDB lineage: Bacteria > Nitrospirota > Nitrospiria > Nitrospirales > UBA8639 > Nitrospira_E. The sequence goes on along the minus strand of CBDUWS010000482.1, from coordinate 17 downwards.
ACAACCCCTTGACGCAC
>CBDUWS010000481.1:0-1592 GCA_965370985.1 uncultured bacterium | reverse complement strand
GAGATGACAGCCATCACCGACATATTTCCAATAAGGCGTCAACCGATCCTGCCACCACCGAACTGAGTATCAGGGCTCTGGCCATGTTCCAAAAATAAAAAACGGCCACCAGGCTTCAGCACCCGACAGAGTTCCTGTATAGCCAATGAAATATGAGGAATGCTGCACAGGGTCAAGGTACTCACGATTGTGTCAAACCCGTTGTTAGGGAAGGGAAGTTGTTCTGCCGAGGCGATGCTCAATCGAACCAAAGACTTCCCCTTGGAAGAATAAGACCTGAGAAACGAGACCATCCCAGGATTAGGATCAATGGCCATAACGGACCCTATGGCTCCAGAGTAATACGGAAGATTCACGCCCGTCCCAAACCCAATTTCCAACACAGTCCCCGACGCCTGCGCCAACAAAGACTCCCGCAAGGGCTTGAAGGCCACCTGTTTCATACTCCAATCCAGCAACCTGGGAAACACCTTGCGTGAATACCATCCGCGTTTCATTTCCCTTTATTGCTTCGTTTAAAAAGAATGATTGCCATTCCAATTAGTTTCTTTAGTATTCTTGCCCAAGTTGCCCCTCAGGGATGCGGCCCAAACGGGGCCATACAAAGGAAATGAACCATAATATATGCGCTCATCCCCTGTGCCCCATTCAATTTTCCGAAAAACCTTATCGTGCGTGATGCGGCCCTACATTAGGGTACGAGAGGGAGGTTGGGAAAATAGGTACGGTAATAGCCGCGATCGCGAGTGAGCAATTGATCGGCTTGGCGTTCAGCATGCGCGGCCACTAAGAAATCGGCCATGAGATGTTGTCGCACCTTCAGTGGGGCATGGCATTTTTCACATGAGAGATGTTGGATCTTGCCACATTGGCTACATTCCAAGCCTTTTTTTCGGCGCTTGGCATACTGACTCCACGATTGTCCCGCTCGAACCAACGTCTGAGGCAGCGACGGAACGACTTCTAACCCGGTTTGGGCCATGAAATTTTCAATGTCCTCACCTGAAGGAAAATATGAGGCGAGTTCTGCATACACCACCTCACTCAGGATCAACTTCCCTTCCCCACCGGCCCGCTCCAATTGATCAGCCGCTGATTCCATTTCCGAAGATCCGGGAATCAAGAGGTCTAAGAGGACATTGGTATCGACGGCCGTAATCATGCCCCCCGCATCTCTTCCAACAACTCTTTAGACGTTTTCCCCTTGAGGTGCCCGAGAAACCCTTTGTATTGGGAAAACCGCCCAGGCTTTGCTTGCTTTCGCACCTCTAGCCCTTTTTTGAGAGCTCGGAATTCCACTTGATCGCCAGGACGCAGGTCCAGCCTCTCTCTCAATTCTTTCGGAATGGTGATTTGTCCCTTCTCGGTCATACGACTTACCTGCATTGGACTAACCCTTTCCCAATAATATTTCTTACCTAATTGGTATACCTATTTAATCTTACTCTCTGCCCTTAATTCTGTCAAAAGTCATGATTGATTAAGCGACGCCTGCTGACAGGCCCCAGGGACGGGCGCTCTGATCATCCGGCAGACCTTGCTTGAGCGCAGCGAGTTGGTCTGCTCTCCCAAGGCTAGCGTCTGTCCCATCC
>CBDUWS010000480.1:0-1596 GCA_965370985.1 uncultured bacterium | reverse complement strand
CACATCAATTGCTTGCACAGCTTTTTCGCGCTCAACTGCCGCTTTTAGGTTAAAGGATGTGGTCACACCATGATTGAATCATATCAACCTTCCAATCTGTTGCCGGACTCTGAGCCGGATTCTCAGGGGGAACTCCAATTTTCTCCTATCCTGACCGCGTTTTGCATCATGGTTTGTGTATTTGGGTTTGCGTTGCTTTTGTGGAGTGCGTCTTCTTTTGAAGTGGTTCCCGAATCTTTGACCATGAGTCGTGATTTGGAACGACTCGCCAGTCGAATGTTGGGTTTTGAGTCTCGGCTTTCTGATCTCTCGGCTTTTGAACAAGGTATGTTTCGTCTATGGGGAGAAGATGGGGATACCCAAGAACAGCTTCGTTTATGGTATTCGGAATTGCCTCAGGAAGGACGCAATCCCTTAGATTCATTGTATGTGGGAATATTAGATGGCGAGGCGGATCTGAGGACAGATTTTATGGCGTCAATGGAGATGTGGGGATCTGAACTCCCTCCATTTCCCACATTTCGTCGGCTCCTCGATGTGGTGTATCTGGGAAGTGACCCAAAAGGTCTAGATTATGACACCTTGCAAGCGCAGTTGGCCGAAGAGGTTCCGGCTAATTGGTTTTATTTTCAATTGGCTAGACGGTTAGCCAGCCGATTTGGTGATGAGGCTTTACGAGAAAATCTTGACCGGCAATTTCAGCAATTGACCGATCCACAATTATGGAAATGGCGAGGGCTTGTCATTTTTGAATTGAGCATAGGGGGAATAGGGTTGATCTGTTTGGTATATGTCGGGGGCATGCGGTTCAAGAATAGGATGTTCCAGGTAGCTGGGAGTTTCAATCAAAGGCCAACTCCATGGTCATTCAATGAAGGTCTGGCTGTGTTGGCTCGCGGAGGAGCCCTGTCGATCTTTCTGATTGCCATTCTGGCTGTAGTGCCGTATGGAGTGACTATTTTGGAGGATTACGGATCTCTTCTGTTATATCTTCCTACTGTGCTCCTCGCGTCGGTGTGGCTCTGCCGTTTAAAAAACCCGTTTCTCTTAGAGGTGCTGGGCTGTAAGAATCTGTTCCAACGATTCAGGTCTTCACTCCTATTCTTAATGAGTATCATCGCATTAGGGCTGATCGGTGATTGGCTGATCATGCTTGGGGGTGCTGCCTTCGAAATCTCTGTCCATTGGACCGAATGGTTTATTCCACAACTGGTTTGGGGCAGTCAGGCGGAATTGCTGAAAGTGGCGATAGAAGTGGTGGTGGTTGCACCCATTTTTGAAGAACTCATTTTCCGGGGAATTGTATTTTCGACGTTGAGAGCAAAATTCGGTTTTACGGCCTCCATGATTGGGAGCGCTATGGTATTTGCCTTGGCTCATGGATATGGACCAATTGCATTTCTGACGGTATTCTGGAGTGGCCTGTTGTGGTCGTGGATCTATGAACGGACAGGGAGCGTGATCCCTGGCATGTGTGCTCATGCAGTCAATAATGGGTTAGTGGTCTATTTTCTTGTGGCCTTGTTCAGATGATGAAAAGGGAATATTGAAAAATCCCGCCAGGAGCGTTCTCCGAACCAGTAAAAAGTGAGAAGT
>CBDUWS010000479.1:0-1614 GCA_965370985.1 uncultured bacterium | reverse complement strand
CCGGCGCTGTTCGTCTTTGGATACATGGAGCCAGAATTTCAAAATAATTGTTCCGTTGTGGGCCAGGTGAAGCTCGTGATTACGGATCGATTCATATCGTTCGTCCCATATGGTAGGACTGATGGGCATGGGGAGTTTTTGAGTCTTAAGGTATTCGGGATGAACGCGAACAACTAAGACCTCTTCGTAATAACTTCGGTTGAAGATACCGATACGGCCTCGTTCTGGAAGCCGGCAGGTCGTACGCCATAAAAAATCATGGTCTAACTCACGATGCGACGGTTGTTTGAAGGAGAAAACTTGGCACCCGGCTGGGTTCACGCCTCGCATGACGGCTCGGATTGTTCCGTCTTTCCCGGCGGTATCCATAGCCTGAAAAATCAGCAACAAGGCGTATTTGTCATGGGCATAGAAACAGCGTTGCACTTCATCCAAGTTCTTAATAAACCCCTGTAATCGCTTTTCACAAAGCTTTTTGCTCGGAGCCGATTTCGGAGGTTGGGTGGAAGCTTGTTCATAACGAAAAGAATTGTTTGCGGGTACCAAGTAGGGATGAGAAGCGGCGTCAAACATTCTTGGCCAGCACGAAAGAATAGTTCTTATGAAAAGGAGGGCATGAAACTCAATGCCCTCTTTCTACCAATGGTTAATGAGTCAGAATAAACGTTATCTTTATGCCGACGCGATATTGCACGATTTTCCCCTTTGCAATTTGACGGATTGGTTTTCGATCCACGCGCCGGACACGTTCTTCAACGTCTTATTTGCACGCTTGACACCTATGGCAATGGCATCCTCAAATATTTTATGGGCGAACTGGTAATAATTTTCGTTACACGCGCAATAGCCATCTGAATTTCCTTAGTAGTTAGGAAATGTGGCACTCACCAATGGAATAAACGATGAGGTATTCGCCTATCTTCAGGCCCAAGGGGTTTGGACATGAGCGGCTTGCTGAATTTCAAGAGGAATTTCTCATGGGACGAAGAGCTTGCAGGGTAATCAGGCAACGAAAGGGTAAAAGAAATCTCTCCATTCGTCAATCAATCCATTAGGAAAAATTTTGGCAGAGAAACAAGTCGCCGATATCGAAAGGCCAAACTTTCTTGATTTAGAAGAGAGCATACCAAGAAGACGGTTAAGCGGGATATGGCATGGCTGAGGGTTTTCATCTGGACACCGGCTAGGATTATGATAGGCTGAATACAGGTATCATGCAGGTTCGGGCAAAGGAGGAGTAGGTATGAATAAATGGGTGATGTGTTTCGTGCTGTTCACCGTGGGCATGACATTCATAGGTTGTACAACTCACTCGCTAGAAACGGACAGGCGTCAAGCGGATATTGGATTTGGGATCGTGGAAGGCACCAAAGGCTATCAACAATTACAGGAAGATCTCATGATGAGGAATGGTGCAGTCAAATCGGTTCGAGGCCAAGTTCATCATATCGAAGGCGCGGCCTATGTGATCCGTACGGAAACTCAGGGTGAAGTTCGGCTTCCTGTCGATGAAAATACTCGAATTGATCGTCCGGCCCATAAAGGAGATTGGATTGATGCCTATGTCAATGAAGCTGGCCGTGCGATTGTTATCCGAAACGTCGATGATCAGAT
>CBDUWS010000478.1:0-1628 GCA_965370985.1 uncultured bacterium | reverse complement strand
GTTATTGGATGTCAAATCTATGGGGATTGAAGTGGTTGATGGACATCGGATGTATGAGGAAGAATGCGGCCGTTTATCCATTGATGAACTGAAACCCAGTTTTTTGATCTTTTCGCCTGGCTTCAGGCGAAAACCTCTGGTAATGGTCCTAAAACGTGTTGGAGATATAATTGGTGCCTTCGTTGGTCTGGCTTTATTAGCGCCGCTGTTGGCTATTGTTTCACTTGGTATCAAACTGGATTCCCCTGGTCCAATCCTGTATCGTCAAATCCGAGTGGGTCTCCATGGGTATCCTTATCTTCTCCTTAAATTTCGATCAATGCGACCGGATGCTGAATCGGGTGGGGTGAAATGGGCAGAGCTCCAAGATGTTCGCGTAACCAAGTTCGGCCAATGGTTGCGACAACTTCGACTGGATGAGCTGCCCCAATTCCTCAATGTGTTGAAAGGCGAAATGAGTCTAGTGGGGCCCAGGCCGGAGCGGCCCCATTTTGTCCAAGATCTCCGAAAGCAGATTCCCTATTATGATTTGCGACATACGATACGACCAGGTATTACGGGGTGGGCGCAAATCTGTTTCCAATATGCCGGGTCGGTGGAGGATTCGCACGTCAAACTCCAGTATGATCTCTATTATGTGAAAAATTTATCGTTGTGGTTGGATCTCAAAATCTTGTTTCGCACCATTAGGGTGATGTTGGCGGGGAGTGGATCAAGATAAAAAAATAGTGAAGGAGTGCAGGTACCGCCGATGATGCACGGAATCAGCTTTGACATCGAAGAACATTTTCAAGTCGCGGCGTTTGATTGTGTGGCACGCCGCCGCCATTGGAACACTCAAGAAAGTCGAGTAGAACGAAACACGCAATTGATTCTAGATGTGCTGGATCAACGAGGCATAAAAGCCACCATGTTTGTCTTAGGCTGGGTGGCCGAACGGAATAAAGCTTTAGTCAAACGCATTGTGGACGCCGGCCATGAATTAGCTTCTCATGGTTATGCCCATGAGTTAATCACGGGACAAAGCCCGCTGGACTTTCGAGAAGATGTGAGTCGCGCCAAAAAAATTCTAGAAGACATTGGGGGGAAACCCGTTCTGGGGTATCGTGCTCCTACATTTTCCATTACGAACGAGACGGGATGGGCCTTGCCCATCTTAGTTGAAGAAGGCTATCGCTACGATTCCAGTATTGTCCCGATTGTGCATGATTATTATGGGATTCCTGGGGCCAATCCAAACATCCATACTATAAAAACCAATTCGGGATCAATCGTCGAAGTGCCGCCCTCCACCTGCAAGCTGGCCGGGATCACAATACCCATTGCGGGTGGGGGCTATTTCAGATTATTTCCCTATTCCTTCCTGAAAAGACTCTGGCGTCGAGTCGAAGCGCAAGGTCATCCACTCATTATATACCTGCACCCCTGGGAACTCGATCCTGGACAGCCACGCATGCGTGGATCATTCCTCTCTCAGTTTCGGCACTATCACAACCTGGACAAAGTCCACGGCCGCCTTACCCAACTCCTCCAAGATTTTTCCTTTGGACCCATTCACTCCTTGCTTCCTAAGTAAGGGACTTGGAAAATACCAATATACCTAGATCGCTTTCAGATTGAGGTCAGAT
>CBDUWS010000477.1:0-1631 GCA_965370985.1 uncultured bacterium | reverse complement strand
CGATCCCTTATCTCGGACAGGCCCCTAGACGAGTGATCCGAAAACCGGCAAGATAGATATAGTTATGGCATCGTGGTTTCATTTCCTCTTAAGAAAGTAGGCAAGACCGTGAGTGTAACAAAGCCCTGTTCGTCTTGTGGGTATGGACTCACCCTGAAAGGCCGGTTTTGCCCAAAATGTGGTACTCGGGCAGACCGAGAATCTGAAGCAGAATCCCAACCCCAACCAGAGCCCCTGAATCTTCGGATTCTCTATATCATGGTCGGGTTACTCATCCTGGCCGTACTCTTTCCCCCGTGGCAAACTCCACTAGACCAAACTCCCGAGTTCTTGGGGTTTCATTTTATTCTCTCGCCTCCGTCAGAGGGTGCGCAGCGCAGTCCGATTCTCCACACCATTCAACTGTTTACGATTGCTGTCGCGGGCTTGTATTTCTCTTGGGTCTTTCGAGGAAAGGGATAAAAGGATTAACAAGATGCTGGTGTCTGTCATTTGGTACCTCAAATTATGGGCCTCAATGTTTGCGAGGAATCCACCAATTAGGCCATGGCTTCGGGTGATGAGAGCAGACACACCATGACCCCCTCCTTAATTATTGAGCCACTTGCAAGATTTGTTGGATGGCTTTGGCTTTCTGCATTTTAAGACTCTGATAAATTTCTTGACCATCTTTCAGTAAGTACTGCCGATCATCGGATTTGACCTTTGCACAAATCCCTGGTTTCCCCTGGAGCGTTACGAACCGGGTAATCACGGTTGGATTTTTTGAGATACGAAGAATACTCAAGGCACAGGCTTCTCCATCGTATGGAAACGAGACGATCTTGTCGTCATCCCATTCCTTAATGTCATAGACATGCGTATGCACTTTCAGTTGCGGTACACTGGCATTCACCAAGGATGCGGTTGAGTCGATGCATCGTTGGAATTCCCGCATGCACGAAATCTTTGATGTGCGAAGCACATCATCGGTATTGCCCTCTTTCAACATCCAACTCCCCTGCACTTCAACCCATGTGTCCCATTTCTCCATTCGAGTCACCTGCGCTGGAAGAAAAGGGACGATGCGGCTTAACACACTATCGTCCTCTGTCAGACGTTTGAGCGTGTGAAAATTGATATCGCCGGTTTCGGAAAGTCCCGTCTTTTTCTGATAGGCCTTTAACGCATTTTTTGTCGCTTGATCGAGTTGGCCGGTATAGGGACCAACGCCGTACCCAAATCGACCCAAGAATATTTGCACCCCTGTCACCAGTGTTCGGAATTCTTCGGGGTTTTGACGAAGCGTGGCTAATTCTTTGTCGGCCTTTTGACTGATGGCCGAGGAAGGTTGGGGAGAGCTGGCTATGGGTTTATCGGATGCCATGGCCCATCCCAGTGGATAAAGAAGCTGGCTACCACTAAGAACACACACTACGACGCAGGAAATGAAACGTGCCATGTAAAATCCCTTCGATCAAATCTACAAACGGCTTCTATGAAGCAGGTGAACGTTGCGGAGAAGATCATTCCAGGTGCTGTTGTTTGGCGTCAAGAGGAGGACGCGTGAACCTTGAGCCGGAGAAACTCAATGACAGGAGAAGACGCACCGGCGACCGGAGCATGTGAGGAGAGACCAAGAAGGTCGGGAT
>CBDUWS010000476.1:0-1640 GCA_965370985.1 uncultured bacterium | reverse complement strand
TTCAATACCTACTGAATAATGAAAAAATTCTCCGTAAAGAAATTTCTGGATTCTGGCTCGTTGTTCATTTGGCTTTGCGGCGGGGCCCTTGGTCTGTCGTTGCTTATGATCGGTGGGCTGCTGATATTAATCATGATCAACGGGATGGGATATTTTTGGCCAAAGGATCTGATTCAATTCACGCTGAATGATGGCAGTGTGGTGCTGGGGGAGTGGGTTGCCACCGAAACAATTCCAGAATCTGAATCTGCCGACAACCCAAAAGGGAATGAACGGATTCAACTCAAGATAGGCAATCGTGATCTCTACGGGTTGGATTTTCGATGGGTGGATCAGGCCGATATTGTGAACGAACAATATCCTTCTGATGTGTTGGCGTTTGAGCGTCGGGAATGGGGAAATTTTTACGGGTGGATCAAAGAAATTCAAGAAGGGGAGACGCTTCTGGCTTCCGGACACGAAAAGGGGATGACCGTCTTGTTTTCGTTGTTGGAACGCACCAATGGCATTCAAGATCAGATTCATGAGATCGAACACAATGAAATAGCCGAATTGAATCATCGTCTTGAACAGGCTCGATTACGGATCCGTTCGTTGGAGATGAGTGATCAATCGGGAACAGAGGAACGTGCGGGTATTGAAGTGCAGGTACAAGAGCTCCAAGCCTTGTATGAGGTGCAAAATACGGCTCTCATAGCCTTATATGAGAAGCTCGAACGTTTTCGGTTGACGGTCATGGATGTGGCAGGAGAAGAGAAAACCTTTCAAGTTGGAACGTTGGTCAACGTCTGGTTGCCCAATGGTATGGGAGTTGGCGAAAAACTCTCCATGTACGTGCAAAATTTCTGGGAGGTGCTGAGTGAAGAGCCCCGGGAAGCCAATACGGAGGGTGGCATATTCCCGGCCATCTTTGGAACGGTCTTGATGGTCGTGATCATGAGCATCGCTGTGGTGCCCTTTGGCGTGTTGGCTGCGATTTATTTGAAGGAATATGCGAAACAAGGGCTGGTAACGCGGATGATTCGCATTGCGGTGAATAATCTCGCAGGAGTTCCCTCGATTGTCTTCGGCGTTTTTGGATTAGGCTTTTTTGTCTATGCGGTTGGGGGGACTCTTGACCAATTATTTTTTGCCGAGTCTCTGCCCAATCCGACCTTTGGGACGGGAGGCATTCTTTGGGCTTCGTTGACTCTGGCGCTGATGACGGTTCCTGTTGTGATTGTTGCGACAGAAGAGGGATTGTCTGCGGTCCCACGTGAATATCGTGAGGGGTCGTTGGGTCTTGGGGCCACCAAATTGGAAGCGTTATGGCGTGTGGTGCTTCCCTGTGCGATGCCAGGCATTTTGACGGGTCTGATCTTAGCGGTCTCCCGCGCTACCGGGGAGGTTGCGCCATTAATGCTCACAGGCGTGGTGAAGTTGGCCCCGTCACTACCGGTAGATGGGTTCTTTCCGTTTCTCCACTTAGATCGGAAATTTATGCATCTGGGGTTTCATATATATGATGTCGGGTTCCAATCTCCCAATGTGGAAGCTGCAAAACCCATGGTCTATGTGACCACTTTCATATTAGTGCTTGTGGTCATTCTATTAAATACGGCGGCTATTGCGCTGCGCACGCGCATGCGGAGGCGCTATGC
>CBDUWS010000475.1:0-1650 GCA_965370985.1 uncultured bacterium | reverse complement strand
GGAGGGTGCTCTCCTGAAAATTGAGTGAGGGTCAGTAGCGACTTGACTAGCCGGGTGAGATGTTCTACCTGCCCCAAGGTGGTGGATAACACGTCTCGATATTCTTCAGTCGAACGGTCCCGTTGTAGTCCCACTTCCAAATTTCCCTTCATGGCTGTGAGGGGCGTTTTCAACTCATGGGCCGCATCTCCGATAAACCGAGTTTGGGACTCAAACACTCCCTGCAATCGCTCTAACATGTTATTGAAACTTGTTGCCAATTGTTGAAATTCCTCGTAAGGGGCCTCCAGAAACACTCGAGTATCAAGGGATTGAGCTGATACGTTCGTCGCAGTTTGTCCGAGGGTCTCTACAGGGGAAAGAGCCATGCGAGCGATCCAATTACTACCCACCCATCCAAACACGAAAATTCCGATGGTCGCCGTGCCCAGAGTGATGATCAGCCAGTGCAATGTTTCATCGACCAGATCAAGGGAGGTCTGTGTTTGCAGGATATATTCAACCTTTCCTTGAGAGGTGATAGGAAATGAGACACGCCGGATGGGGGGACCTTGAGGTTGTAGAATGGTTTCATACATGATCTTCCCCTCCAAGACGTGGCTGCGTAGAAGAGGATCAAGCCTAGCGACGACTCCCATTCCTTCTCCTTTCCATTGCACGGTGCCTTCGCGACTGAGGACCACGCTGTCACGAATCGCTTCACGGAGTTCATGGTCTTCCCTTTCAAGATGGTCATCATCGTCTATTTCATGACTGGAATTTTTTTGAAGAATTTCTTGGATTTCCCCGGTTTCTTTTTTAACTCGATCGGCCTGAGGTTGAACCAGCGATAGTAACTGTGCATCGATATGCCGATACAGAAGAAAAGACAGGGTACTGTATAAGGACACACAAAATATCAGAAGAAGAATGGTGATAAGCGATAGGCTCGACCACCGAATGCGTTTGTGAAAAGAGGGCATAGGTTAGGTTTTGGGGACTTTCAGAACATATCCCACACCGCGAACGGTATGAATGAGGGGCACCGAGAAATCTTGATCGATCTTGGCGCGAAGCGAACGAATGTGGACATCGACGATATTGGTCAGGTTGTCATATTGAATGTCCCATACATGTTCAATGATGGCGGATCGAGTCAGCACCCGATTCTCGTTTCGCATCAGGTACTCCAAGATCGCATATTCTTTATTCGTGAGTGTCTGCTCTTGTCCTGCTCGCCACACCTGGTGAGTGACGGGATCCATTTCCAAGTCTCCCACTTTCATTCGGGTGGCTGCCTGCCCGCTTCCCCGCCGGAGAAGGGAGCGAATCCTCGCCAAAAGTTCAGGAAAGGCGAAAGGTTTGGTAAGATAATCATCCGCGCCCAGGTCTAACCCCGTGACTCTATCTTCAATGGTATCCTTTGCGGTCAGAAGAATAATGGGGACAGATTTCCCCTGGCTTCGCAGTCGCCGACAGATCGACATGCCATCAAGGGTTGGCAACATCACATCCAAAATGATCAGATCATACGGAATGGCGTTGGCCATGACGTAACCCTCTTGCCCATCTGAGGCCAGGTCGACGGCATACCGCTCCTCTGTTAACCCCTTCACGATAAACCCGGCCACCCCTGAGTCGTCTTCAACCAACAGAATTCGCATGATCTCC
>CBDUWS010000474.1:0-1651 GCA_965370985.1 uncultured bacterium | reverse complement strand
GATTTAATTTCCTCTTTTTCCAGAATCAGGCGATACGCAATAAAATATTTGTAAATATTACTCACGTATTGCACGGTCTCGCGACCAATACGCTTTGCCGCGACTAACTCCACATTTTTAAACCACTTATTCGAATTCAAGCCCATCGATCGCGCCTCAGTCCGGAGCTTCGCGACTCTGGCAGGACCTGCATTATATGAGGCTATCGCAAAGAGCCATTGGTTCACGAGGTCCATGTCCTGATCTTTAAAATACCGGTCATGTAGAAAATGTAGATACTTGACTCCGGCATGAATATTAGGCTCAAGCTGTTCGATGTTGGGAATATTGACGTGTGGATCCCGAGCGGTACTCGGTAAGAGCTGCATGACACCGATGGCCCCCGCATGACTACGTTTCCGTTGGTCCAACGTGGATTCCTGGTAGCCAAGAGCCATGGCGAGTACCCAATCAAACCCATATTGCCCGGCCCTTTCTTGAAACACGTGCATGAGGCTTTGGAATTTCTTGCGTTCGTGTGTTGCCAACGCATTTTTGACATATTTGGTGTTTTTCAAATACCGGGTGAATAACATATTTCCGATTAAGCTGCCTTTCCTATTTTTACTCACAAACCGGTTGACCACCTTTTTCAGCTTCGGGCTGTTTTTGCGAAAGGCCCAAGCGATCTTCCCGTCGGTGTTGACGGCGATGTCCGGATGCAGGCGGATGTTCTCAAAAATTTTTGCCCAAAATTCGGCCTTGGGGCCATCCATCACAAGCATCGGTAATAGCCCCGCGTTCACCATTTCCAGAAGATCTTCGTCTTCAAGGTTTTCCTCGGCAGGAACGAGTTTGATCTCCGGTTTGCCGGCAATGTTGAACGAAGTATTCACGCGCACGAGATTTTCATAAAAACTACTGGACTTCCGCACATGGATAGTCTTTCCGGAAAGATCATCGAGGCTGGAGAGAGTAGGACTACTAGGCCCCGTGACGATAATCTCCCGAACGTTGGTGAGAAAAGGTTCTGAAAAATCAATGAGTTTCTTCCTTTCGGGTGTAATCGTTAGAGCACCAGCGGCGATATCACCCACCCCATTGAGCAAATCCGGGATGAGTTCATCACGGTTGACAGGAATGAATACGAACTGGACCTTCACGGTCTTCCGCTTCAAATCTTCGTTAATCTGCTTTTCGAATATTTTCATCATGTCGTATGTGAGCCCACGCTGTCTTCCACCGTCCAGAAAGTAAAATGTTTTGCTAAAGGGAACAAGCACCCGAATTTGGTTGCGTGTGACCATCCCATCCCAATCACCTGTCCAGGTTTTCAGAGCCTGGCGGAGCTCAGCGCTGAACCGGTCCTCCTTCAACTCCTGAGAAGCCGCTGATTCAAAGGAAAGGATGAGGAACAGGGCCGATGTCACCAGCACAATACAAGAGAGACGCCAGGTCCTTTGTTGCTTTGTAACCATCATGTCCATATCCGGCGAAGCTATCATGTGTAACTTCCGAAGTCCAATGATGACGATTTTCGATGCATTTAATTCAATACTTTTTGAGTCAATATCAAACGAACCCATGGCCCATACATGCCCTTGGAGAAATGGATAGCAGCAGCCGACGGGAATGGTCAAAAAAGCATGCCCCCGCGAAGGCGGGGGTCCGT
>CBDUWS010000473.1:0-1661 GCA_965370985.1 uncultured bacterium | reverse complement strand
TGAATTCTTTGAAAAGCGATTGGTGCTTCAGGATATGCTCAATTTTGGTGGTGAAATCGAAGGTGAGGTGGGGGAACTCTTCATGCATGGCCCGAACAATGTTCAAAGAATGGCCAGGTCCGTTTAGAAAGTCTGGATCGCCTAAGGTGATGTGGACGGCACCGGCCTTCACCTGTTGTCGAATATCCCCTAACACGACCGGAGCCGGGAACAAGAAAAACCGGCCCTGATACACCGGGATAATGGGACAATGCAAACAGGTATGCAGACAGCCCCGACTGGCTTCCACGTATCCCACGACATGTTCCTGCCCCTGGTATTCTAATCGTGCGTATTCCTGAAGGGTGGGAAGCGCGGTGCGTGTGGGGATAGGAAATGCCGCACCATTAGACGTGTCCATGGTTGAAGCGCGGGAGGCCCCACTGATCCGTTTCAAGAAGGGCGGGACAATGGAGTCTGTGCAACTCACACCCTCTACCTGCGTCACAAAGACCGAGCCGGTGTCGTGCGTTGCGTTCCGGGAAGATTGAGAATGGGCTAGTTGGTCAAGGAGATTCACCAACGGTGTTTCATATTCCCCACCGATCACGGAGTCGGCGAGGTGCTCAAGTAAAAATTCCGCGTTCAGCGAGGCATAGAGCCCATAAAAACAAATATGAGCGTGTGGATTAGTGTGACGAATGCGTTCGGCCACCTGGCACCCCAACGAGAGCGCCGTATGCATGGGCACAGAAATGCCCACCATGCGAGCCTGTTCAACGCGTTGCGCATCAAACTTTTCCACCGACAAGTCTAAGGTGTACGGGGCATAGCCCTTCTGCTCAAGGAACCCGACCGGCTGCGCCAGGCCAATCGGCTGATGCCCCAGTTCATAACAAGAAATGAGAAGGATGGCTCCGGCTTGTTGAAGAGGCTCACTGGCGCTATTCGTTATGGAAGAAGGGTGGCTCGTCACGTTTTTTTGTTTCTGAAGAACAGTATTATGTTTGACTCTTAGTGAATCGACGACCATCAGCGTTGGCGTAACTCGCCACACGAGCATTGGCCTCACGCCGAGCCTCAAGTTTTTCGACCACTTCCGTGAATCGACTTGCAGGTATCGCACAGGTCATCTCATCTGGGGGCATCTTGGTGCGGATACGGCTGAGTGTACATCCCGTACTCATCGCAATCTGGTTTTGCTCCTTCGCCAGAGGAATAATATGGCATTGAGGTTTCCCGACGATCGGCATGTCGTTAAATGCATCATTCAACAACATCCCTTGAAACGCACTCAGGCGAAGAAGAATCACATCGGGATCGATGCTCGTCTGGGAGACAGGCCCATAGGTGATAAACTTGTATCGATTCTTGACGACCGGCAGTTGCATCGCTTCTTCGGGAGTCACCCACTCACTTTCCAAAAGACCTCGGACATCCTCGTTCTGCATCACCTCATCAAGTGTCTTTAGCCCGTGCGTGACGCTCCCCACGCTACAATTAAAATGATCATCCGCTTTGGTCGTGAAAGTGCGATCTTCAGATTGAATCCAGAAGACACAGCCCGCCGTCACTTTTCCAGTGCGCCCATCCGCGCTCGGATCAGGCATCTTCCCCTCATGTAACGGAACACCTTCCGGTGCTTCTTGAGAAAATGTGATGGCAATGGGCGCATGTGAGAG
>CBDUWS010000472.1:0-1664 GCA_965370985.1 uncultured bacterium | reverse complement strand
GGCTTGATCGCACTATCCCCAAACCGTGTGCGGATTTTGTCCAGTGCATCAGTCAATTGACATTGGCGTTTTGGGGTCTCCCCAAACAACGAGAGCTGCCGCCTTTCAGCCGAAGTGGAGAGATGGGATGCCGACAATCCTAACAGACGAACCTTCTGCCCAGAAAACGGAATACGATCCAATAATGTCAAAGCTGTGTGATACAACACCGGCGCTTGATCCGTGGGCACTGAAAGAGCCAAGGATCGGTTTAGGGTCCGAAATGCTTCGTCCCGAAATTTGAGGGTTAGCGTCCCGGCCAGAGTTTCGGCGGTACGCAGCCGACGCCCGACACGTTCAGCTAATTCCAGTAGGGTCTGACGGATCACATTGGGATCTGCCGTATCCTTCTTAAAGGTTGTTTCAGAACCAATAGATTGAGCCGGCTCATCAGGAATGACAGGCCTGGGATCTATTCCATTGGCCAACTCCCAGAAATGGACGCCAGGTTGGCCGAGCACGGCCTCTAGCTCAGCCTGACCCTGCCGGGCAACGTCTCCAATGGTGCAATAGCCAAAACGGTACAGTTGCCGGGCTGTTTTAGGCCCAGCCCCCCAAAGCCGTTCGACGGGAAGGTCTTGAAGAAACTCCACCTCCTTGCCTGGCTCCACCGTGACAAAGCCCTTGGGTTTTCGAAGATCCGAGGCCACCTTGGCCACGTATTTCGTTGCCGCCACTCCTACCGAAGCATTGAGCTGTTCTTCCCGGGCAATTTCCGCTTGAATTCGTAGCCCAATCTCCTCCGCTGGTCCGAATAAACGAAGGCTTCCCGTGACATCCAGGAACGCTTCATCAAGGCTCAGTGGCTCCACCAAATTGGTGTATCGATGAAAAATGGCAAAAATGCGTACAGAAATCTCCTGGTACCGGGCCATCCGAACTGGGAGGAAAACGCCTTGGGGGCATCGCCGGTACGCTTGGTTGATAGGCATGGCAGAATGAATGCCGAAAACCCTAGCTTCATAGGAGGCCGCGCAGACCACACCTCGCCCCTTGCCTCTCTGAGGGTCCGCGCCAACGATGACCGGTTTATTTCGGTAGGAAGGTTGATCTCGTTGCTCCACGGACGCGTAAAAGGCATCCATATCGATATGGATGATTGTGCTCATGGGGAGAACCCACTCCAAATTTCTTGGTCGGTTCCGGTTTCCTAGGTTTCACACCAGCCAGAAGGGACATTCCCTGACGTACGAGAAAATGTCATTCACTATTGACGCTTCACGCCTCAAGATGAAGGGATGTATAACAAACCCCGCAGATGGCATAGCCATCGGTACGCCGATAATAATAATTGCTCAGCGGCTTACCACAATCGGGGTTGTGGCAACGTGAGGATGGGAAGCGGGCCGTTCAGCCCGAATCCTGGCCAATACAACCTGAAGGCGGGTAAAGGGTCTACGAGTGCGGTGGAACGAGCCGAATTCGCGTTTATGCTCCTCGGCCAGATGTTCAACTTGCTTGAAGAAATTCGAACCTCCGACAGAATCATGATGGGGCACAGTATTTGGTGTCCTTCCTGCCTTCTTCATAGTCATTCCCAAGGAAATAGGCCTTACGCCCAACGATCCCGAGATGACCCATTTCCCAGATGGAGTTCATCCTACCTGGATTTAACCTTGATTTCG
>CBDUWS010000471.1:0-1669 GCA_965370985.1 uncultured bacterium | reverse complement strand
TCCCTATTAGTGGAGTCCAGCTACTTGTTCCAGTAGGGCTTGTCCACGTCGCTTTGGAGATTGGACACGTCCGTGCTTAGACTGTCCACGTCGTCGGTTAGACTGTCCATGCCGTCGGTTAGACTGTCCACGTCGTCGGTTAGATCGTCTACCTCGTCGGTTAGATGGTCCACGGCGGTTTGGAGATTCTCAATTGCGCTCAGAATATTCGCCAACGTGCTTTGGACCTCCTCGAAGGCTCCGGCTGGTGGCGGCGCTTCCGCCAGCACTGGACCAGACACTCCGATCACCCAGGCCAACACCCAAAAGAACCCGATGGATAACCTAAGGTTTGAACAACCCATCAGAATACCTCCTCGGTTGCGTGAGAACCCCGACCCTCCCGGTTCGTTTCAGGCTCAGACTGTACGAAAAAACCTTTAACCGGAACGTGAAAAGGTAGGAAATATCAATTTACCCCAAAAGTCAGGGAAGTGAATGGAAACATGGAAAAATTTGTACACACTTTATGTTCCAGCAAGACATCTCTATTTAATTGGGGAAATCCGAAGTTCTGTAATAAAACATTTTACGCAACTTACTTCCAAAATCATGGCGTCAAGAGTTTTTGGACACGTAGCAACTTTGATAGCCTTTTTCTGCCCACCCTGGATACGGCTTGCAATTTTTGCGTATGATCCTCGCCTATATCCCAAGAGGTTGTTTCTTTGTTGCCGCACAAATACTTGAGAGATCGCTCCTTCTTCCAGTTGCCGCAAAAATTCCTGAGAATCCCCTAAAGAGGCTTTTGGTAAAATTATCGCTTCCATCCTTCCTATTGGTTGCCCAAGAGGGATGACAAGATGTTTCGATACGTGCCACCGAGCTTCGGTGAGATTAAGAGATGCTGGGGACAAAGGGAACAACCCTTTAATTTTTTGGCTTGCTTCTTTTTCCAACTTTTGGCATCTAGTGCTCTCTTGCTTCACCCAAAGCTCAACACATTTCCGCTTCCACTGGTCATTGGGGGGGCCTAGAGGGAGAGATGCGCAATCATCGGGTGGATGAGACGGCGCTTGCATAACAGGATTAGCTTGAGGAATTTCAGTCTTTATCTCTTGAGACCACACCATACTGGGTAGGACACAGGCGAGAATAAGGCTTCCCACAAAGCACCAAATCTCTCTGCCTTTATTGTTCATTTTTTTTAGTGCATAGGGCTTGTCTATGCAGGATCGCCGTTTGCGTGTCACCCACGCTTCCCATTCATCACTCATCTTTTCACCCTACAAAAATCATTCAATACTGACTCCCTTTGCGTCCACCGATGGTTCCCGTTGGCACGAGCCGCGGGGTCCCCGCTCCACCGGTGAAACCAATGGTCTTTGATTCCTCGCCTCCACGCACTTGCCCATCGGTATCCGTGATCAGTGGTCGTAATCCCTCGGAGAAGAAGGCCACCTGAGGGGTTGAATCATTTTCGACAACATCTGAAACGATGCCGACGTATGCGGCATTCCCTTGGAGGTTCACGATGAACCCCGTGCCAATTCGTTCATGACCACTAACCCTAGCGGTAATGTTCACCACCCCTGATTTCCGCTCTTCGAGGATTTGGCTATGACTGAGAGATGGGCTGAGTAAAAGGAGAATCAGAGATAATAAATAACCGGCGATGGAAGAACTCGAC
>CBDUWS010000470.1:0-1673 GCA_965370985.1 uncultured bacterium | reverse complement strand
AATCCACACCGATAGAGCCCTGGAGTCCATTCGGATTCAGGGGATGATAAGACAAAATATCCCGACTGTTCATTCGTGGACATGACCACCTGATCCTGGACTAATGGGGCTTTGCCCCAAGTAATTTTTGATGTTTCAAGATAACATTCTGCGGTTAACGGAATGGCATCATACGAGGGCGTCACAAGAGCAAAGACCAGGTAAATTTCTTGCTGGGTGGTGAGAAACGTATCATGTGGATCAATGGGTATAAATTCATGATTGCCGACCTGTAGATCATCGCGCATGACTCGACCTGCAGGAATCACAAATCGAAACCAACTAAAATCGGCGTCCCGTCCCATCAAGGATGCCCGTGTGTGAAATAGTTCATCGGGCTTAAATTTCTTAGCAACAAGATTCGTATAGTAATCAGGAGGAACTTCAGTAGGATCAGCTGCTGGTAAGGTTTCATTGGCATCTTGAATGGGTTTTTCCGGCTTGGGAATATGCTGCCACACCTTTTCTAGCCAATACGCGAGTTTTTCATTATCGATAATCTTGCCACTGGGTGTAGCTGTGGGGACATCGATATTTTCTCCTGACCCCGGATCGATTGTCGCTGGCTCATTCCCTTTTGGTGGTGCGGCATTGAGGCTTTCTGGAGGGACAGTTGCAATTTCTTGGAGAATCTCAAAATGGAGCAAGGCTTCTTCCCATCGTTCTAATGCCACCAAACTTTGGCCGATGCGAAAGATGGAATCCAAAAAAATCTCACTGAAGCTGCCGCTTGTTGGCCCGAGTTCGATGCCTCTCTGAAGAAGATTGACGGCTTCTTCATGCTGCCCCAACTCCATCAGGGTACTTCCCAGTTCATACGTGACTCGATGATCGGTGGGCTTCAGGATCAGAAGTTCTCGAAGTATTGGTTCGGCTTCCTGATAGCGTCCCTTGGCAAAGTGTTCCCAGCCTTGATGACGAATCAACCCCCACCGCTTTCGTTCCTCTGCAGATCCATCCGGGCTAAAAATGGGTTGATGTCGCCGCCCACGCTCTTTTGTGGCCCCATAGGTAATCATTAATAAGTTTCGGGCCGCCATTTCCACCGGTGAGCCGCGTGGCTCCGCTTGCAAGACATGTTGTACCGCTTTACGGGCATCGTCATATTGCAAGACATCGAATTGTGCACGGGCCATATTCAAACGCCAACCAGACATCTGCGGGACCAGTTCGACCGCTTTCTGATGCCACTGGACCGACTCCTCCAATCGATCAAGTTTGCGAAGTTCTTGGGCTAACCGTAGGAAAACCAAGGGATTGTCGGGAACACTTTGGGCGATGCGTTCTAATTCTGAAATCGCTAAATCCCCATTCCCCAAGCGGGTTAAAACACTCCATTTGGCCCATCGAACAGCCAATGACTCTGGGGTTTCCTTGAGTATGGCCTCATAGTCATCCAAGGCTTCCTGATTGCGACGGGTGGTGGTCAGGATATCCCCGCGTAATTTTCTGAAGGCGAGAGAATGGGAATGCTGGCGAAGGCCCTGTTCCAAAATATCCAAGGCATGGGGAGAAGATCCATCAATCCAGGCTTCTGTAGCACGCTCTACCACTGCATCCTCTGACTCAATTTCATGACCTTGCGCGAAGACAAAAGTTCCATGAGCTAACATCAGAAATGTCACGGCACTGAC
>CBDUWS010000469.1:0-1682 GCA_965370985.1 uncultured bacterium | reverse complement strand
AGGCCAAATAAGACGGCCGTAAAAATTCGTTCCATTTCTTCGAGCGGTGGTTCAGGCCCTAATTTTTGCAGGTCGGCCATTTGCATCATGGGCCACGCAATACTTTCCACTCCCAGCAACAATGTGCAAATAGCCCAGATGTATCCCATCGAAGGGCATTTCCAGGCCAACAGAATCGCCAGAATAATTCCCACCGCAACCCCAATTGGCACGGGTAGGGCGCCAATCAAGAGCCAGAGTCCTACTGTGACAGTCAGGCTGCCCAATACCGCATTCAATTGATGCCACAAATTGTCAGTCATTCCTATTGAATCTCTGAAATTCTAGACAAGGCTGCCAACCTTATCACAGACCTTCGCCATCCGGCATCTTGAAACCCCAATTAGTGCTTCTATCGCCCAATGTCGGCGAGGGGTTCGGACGTGATGGTGTATTCCCCGCGAGGGTTGTCTGTGAACGTGTTGGACTGGGGTAGTTCCTCTGCCTTTGGCGTAGGTTCGGAATCGGGAGTCAGTACGGCCCCCCAATGGGCGTTCTGTTCAAACGTATTCTTAAGAATGAGGGCCTGCGCATGAGAAAAAAGTAGAAGGCCACTTAGCATGTTGTCCCGGCAGACGTTTTTGATGATGTCGGGCCGAGTCTCTTGGTCTCTGGCCGCAATGCCGAAATGATGGTTACCAAAGCACTGATTCTCTCGCAGGTAAGGCTGGGCACCGGCAAAGGAAAACAGACCGGATTCCCGGTTATAGCAAATTTCGTTTTCCAATAAGGTTGGTCGGCAATCAGGGCCGTAGATGACGACACCGGATAATAGGCCCTCCATTGCCCGGCAATGTGAGATCGTGCATGTCGAATCCAAAATATTCATGGCCGAATGTTGGTCACTACCCACATAGCGAAATGTGATGCCAGTGATTTGCCCGCCTGAGACACGTTGCAAATAGCAAGGCCCACTCCGTCGACTGAAAATCGTGACCTGGTCACGACCGGCGCCGATGAGATAAATGGGGCGTTCGGTAATCACCAGACGATCTTCATACATTCCTGGGCGGATAAAAACCTGATCGGTCGATTCAGCCTGGTTTAATGCCTCACTAGGGAGGGCAAAACACTCCGGCTGATTTGCATCCACAATCAAGGTTTTCCCGCCTAGGGGATTGGGAGGTGGTTCAGTGAGAAGGGTTGGGAGCGTACTCAGAATATTTCGTCCTTTGGTTGTTGTGTTGCCTGCGCAAAGGGATAAAAAATATTTCTTTTGTATCACATTTGTGGTGACATCTCATCTCTCAATCTTAACGGCTTTCCATGAAAGATATTCCCCCTTTCCAGTCCATGCGTTGAGAGGTCTTCTTGGCCCGATATTGTTACTCTTGGAGGAAGAGAGGTTGGTCCAATTTTTGGTAATGGCCTTGGCGCAGATGATTGCTCAATTCAAGTCGATCCAGAAATTCGGCATGAACCACTTTTGGAGAAAAGAAGAAGGCCAATAGTACCAAGCCGCAGGCTTAGCACTTTGAACGCTGGAGAGTTCTTGGGTATGGCAATAGGACGGGATAATGACGAGGGAGGAGCTTTTTAGAACGCTCCTGAATGAGGCTATATAGCTGTATGGAGACGAGGCAGAATTGTTAGTTATTTTCGAAGGCTTGGCGAGTGGCGAAGACTTCGCCCGGATGGATCAA
>CBDUWS010000468.1:0-1685 GCA_965370985.1 uncultured bacterium | reverse complement strand
CCCACTTCATCTAAAAAAAGTGTTCCGCCATGTGCCGATTCTAAAAAGCCTGTTCGACCCACAGCTCCAGTAAAGGCACCCTTCACATGGCCAAATAATTCCCCCTCAAATAACTCAGAACGAATCGCGGCCATATTTACGGAAATAAAAGGACCCTGTCGACGAGGACTCAGTGCATGAGCCGCTTTGGCAAAGACTTCTTTGCCCGTGCCGGTTTCTCCCAATAACAAAATGGGAACCTGGGTCGCTGCAGCTTTCTTTAGATTTTGAAAAAGTCGAAGAACGGCTTGATCACGAGTCACAATCTGGAAGGCTTCGCATTCTTGAATCAGCTCTTGGCAATCTATCGTCGTAGGCTCAGAAGGAAACTCAGCTGGAGATGCGGGCACGTGTTGACGAAGATCGTGTAATTCCTCTTGCATTCCGTCAATCTTTCGACGAGTTTGGTCAATCTCATCTTTATACTTTTCCAATTGGGAAAGGGCTGTATTCTGAGATACCTGTAATTCTTCAATAATGGTCACGGATTGATTCGTCTGGTGCTGTGCATCGTATAGTTGTCCTTCCAATTGTCGAACATGATATTGTTTCCCTGCGAATTCATTTTCGAGTTGCATTAATTGCTGTTCCCCCTGGACGATTCGTTGTTGCACGATCACCCGAGACTGCAAGAACCTCCAAACACCCATCGCAATAATCGTCATCCCCACAGCCAGAGCCATACTGAAGAGTGGCCAAATCCAACCCCAAAGGAATCCAAGAAAGAACAAAACACTTGCAACCAACGCAATGGCCAGGCTTATAAGACCAAAACGACTCAGAGACACACGGAACATTGGTACCGTAAACAGCCATCCCAGACTCATCGTTACCAAAAACGCAACCACAAATGGGGATGTCGAGATCCATGAGTTTGTCAGATACGCATTGGCCAGTTTCGCATGAAGAAAGGCAACCGGAACGTTGGACTCCCGTGGAGTGGACAGAGCCAGGCTCATTGCTGACCCCGAAAAAATGAACACGATCTTTCCTTGGAAAAGACGAACCAGTTTTTCCCGCTCCCCCGCTTGAAATAAACTCCATACGTCCGTAAACGGATACGTAGGGAAGAGAGCCTCACCCTTCTTTGGCATCATGCCTGGGACATAAAGGAACGCGTCTGTAACCGGATCCGTTTCACTCGTTGACGCTAACCCGGCAACAGCGACCCCAAACGGCAGCCTAAGAGAATTTAAAGAAGAGGAGTTGAAAGTGAAGCCTGGAACAATCCCATTGTCATCTGAGGTCAGTCCCAGAGCGCCTGTACGGATTGCAGCTTGGGCCAAAACAGGTGGCACCGAGTCAGGATAGACCACCGATCCCACCTGTTTCGTCACTTCCGCCAGGTGCACAAATCCAGACAACCCCCCACATTCGGACGGAATAGGCACGGAAACATCAATCATCGGGGCGATGACCGACGCCCCTGCCTGATGAAGCGCCAGGAACGTGACCTCCAAGGCACGAAGATTCCATCGCCCCTCGCCACAAAGGGCCGGGCTCTTTTCCTCTACACGAACAAGGACAATCGAAGACGCGATGGGTTGAGAAGGCAGATGCGACAGTTGCCATTCGGCAAGCCATCGCTCTCCTTGAGGAAAGATGTATGAGATACCGAAACTCATGGCCGTACAGCACACCACAAC
>CBDUWS010000467.1:0-1687 GCA_965370985.1 uncultured bacterium | reverse complement strand
TCTCCTGAAAGAAGATCCAGAATTCTGTGGGTGCCATAACTGGTTTGAAGGGTGACGAGTGCCTGATGAGAAGTGGAAGGAGACAACTGAATGTTCCCGATATCTACTGCGTTTTGTGAAACTTCATGTTTATGAAGGATGGCCAAGGCGCAGTTGACTTCACTGCCAGAAAGAAACATCACGAATCGCCCTTCATTGGCCACATAGAGCGGATCCAGCCCAAGAACTTCACAGGCTCCACGGACCGGCTCACCAATTGGTATGCGCGATTCTTCAATGGTCATGGTGACTTGAGCAACGGTTGCAAGTTCGTTTAAGGCACTGGCTAACCCACCACGGGTCAAATCTCGAAGGCAGTGAATGACAATACCTTGATTGAGCAAATCGGCAATGACGGTATGGAGTGGTGCAGAATCGCTGACCAGGTTCCCTGAAAATTCTAATCCTTCGCGCTGGCTTAAAACTGCGATGCCATGTGCGCCCAGGTCCCCGCTTACAATAATCCGGTCCCCAGGGGTCAGACGATGAGGGCCAATATCTATTTGTTCAGGAATCACACCCAGCCCAGTGGTATTAATAAAGATCTGATCGCCTTTCCCGCGATCTACGACTTTTGTATCACCGCAGACAATTTGAACTCCACAGTCGTGTGCCGTTTTCGCCATAGAGGAGACGACGTGTTTGAGTGTGGCAATCGGCAATCCCTCTTCCAGGATAAATCCCGCACTCAGGTATCGTGGATTAGCACCCATCATCGCAAGATCATTGATCGTGCCATGCACCGCAAGACTGCCGATGTCTCCCCCAGGGAAAAATAGTGGTTGGACCACATAGGAATCAGTCGTCATGGCCAGGCGACCGTCTTGGGCAGGCAGGACGGCACTGTCTTGTAACGTGTTCAAATATGAATTGGAAAACGCCTCCAGGAAAATATCGTGAATCAGTTGTTGCATCAGGTGTCCGCCACCACCATGGGCGAGGCGAATGGTTTCATCTGAAGCGAGAGGTAAGGGACAACGAGGTTGAAAGGAAGAGTTTTGCGGCATGAATTAGAGTCCGGTGACTTTGGAAGGGCGATAACGAAAATAGGCGGCACAAGCCCCTTCGCTCGACACCATTGGAGCACCAAGGGGATGGTCTGGTGTACAACGACTGCCAAATGCGGCACAGTCTGAAGGTTTCATGAGGCCCTGAAGAATTCGACCGCTTTGACATTCGGATGAAGGAGAAGTGGGTACATCCTTCAGGTGAATGCGATCGTGGAATTGTTTCAGGGCGTCAAATTTGTCGAAGGTTGGTCGAAGTTGCAGGCCACTTTTTGGAATATTCCCGATTCCTCGCCAGTTCCGGGTAGAAGGCTCGAAAACTTTATTAATAATTTTTTGGGCTTCCAGGTTTCCCGAGCGTTGCACCGATCGGGCGTATTGATTTTCTACGACGGAACGACCTTCCTCTAATTGGTGGACGACCATTTTCACACCTTCCAGAATGTCTACTGGCTCAAATCCTGTCACCACAATGGGCACCTGGTATTTTCTGCTTATGGGTTCATACATGTCATAGCCCATAATGGTGCAGACATGTCCTGCGGCAAGGAATCCCTGTACGCGATTTTCTGGCGAAGAGAGCAGAGCTTCCATGGCAGGAGGGACTAACACATGGGCCACGAGGGCGAAAAAATTTGTAA
>CBDUWS010000466.1:0-1688 GCA_965370985.1 uncultured bacterium | reverse complement strand
TTTTACATTCCCTATGCACATCAATTGCTTGCACAGCTTTTTCGCGCTCAACTGCGGCTTTTAGGTTTAAAAGCCCGATCCAGATGCTTTCCGAGCCGTTGGGCGAAGCGTTCGGTCGTGGTTTCAATGTCTGCTCCATCGGGGCGAGTCAGGATGGTCATCACCCGTTCGAGAGGATTGTTGCGAGCTGCTTGGTGTTCTTCATTATGGTGAATGTTGTGTTTTCGCCAAAAATGGTTCGAGTAAATCTTCAGGTTGAAGGTAGGTGTAGCAAGTGGCGACAGTGCTCTTTTTTATTGTGGGGAAATTTTCAGCAGTGATGCGGTCATAGGGCCGTATTGTGGCTAAAGTAAACTGGACAATTTTGTTAATTCAAGTGTAGATCGACCCGCCAGGTTAGTTGGCACAAAACTCGCTAACAGAACTCGTTAGAGGAACGGTTACCAGGAATCACATCTCAAATGTTCGAATGGAGCACACACGAGGCAGGTGAGGTCCTAGAACGTTCATGAAGGAGAAAGAGGATATGGCAGTGAGGGGGGGTCTTCTATTTTTCATTTTGTGGGGAAGTATCGTTGTGAATCCGACCTTTGCGATGGAGCGACACATCATGGAGCCACGTGTTCCTCCAGATAAAATTGAAGAAGCTCGATCCTTGGTGAGTCCTTTGCCCGATGCTCCTGACATTGTGGAGAAGGGGAAAGCTATTTATGAAGGAAAAGGAACCTGTTTCAATTGTCATGGGAAAACCGGACGGGGAGATGGTCCCGGTGGGATGTCTCTCAATCCCTCACCTCGGAATTTTCGGCACCATGGGATGTGGCGGCATCGGACGGAAGGTGAAATATTTTGGGTGATCAAGCACGGCTCACCGGGAACGGGCATGATTCCCTTTGGAGGACTCTTGACGGATGAGGAAATTTGGACGGTCTTGCAATATGAGCGTTCATTTGCCAAAGGCCATGGTCCTGGAGGGATGGGACGACATCGGGGAATGGGCCCCCGGAGTGATGGAGGCCACCGCGGTCGTCATGGGATGGGTGGCTCTCATTCTAGAAATGGCGACCAGGATGTATGTTGTCAAGAATAGAAACGAATATCGAATGCCCTTGAAGCCTGATAAATGGCAGGTCTAAGAAGCAGGGTTGTTTGCAGTTTTCTTTTAATCAATAACTCACAATGGAGGTCATATCATGAGTCTTTTAACACGCTGGGATCCAAGACAGGACATTCAGGAGTTCGAAAACCGGTTATCTTCTTGGATGGGACGGGCACCGATTAGCAAGGAGCTTGGTAAAGAATCAATGCGGGTGATGGAGTGGGCGCCACTAGTCGATATTACGGAAGATGATAAGGAATATGTGATCAAAGCGGATCTTCCAGAGATCAAAAAGGAAGACGTGAAAATTTCTGTTCAGGATGGGGTGTTATCCATCTCCGGCGAACGGAAGTATGAGAAAGAGGAGAAAGGGAAAAAGTATCATCGGGTGGAACGTTCCTATGGCAGTTTTGAGCGAAGCTTTACGGTTCCTGCCGATGCAGAGGAAGAGAAGGTTTCGGCCCAATTCAAGGACGGCGTCTTAATGGTTCATCTGCCAAAAGGTGAAACTGCGAAGCCTAAACGCCTGGAAATCAAAGTCTCGTGAGTTTGAAAACTCCTAATTGGGTTCTGAGAGATCGAGTTGCCC
>CBDUWS010000465.1:0-1696 GCA_965370985.1 uncultured bacterium | reverse complement strand
CCAAAGAGCCACAATAGGCCAGGAGGCTGGCTTTATCTGGCCGCCGCCATCGATTTGTTTTCCCGCCAGGTGATTGGCGGGGCCATGAACCCGCAGCCGGGGTGTATGCAGAACAGATCTCACAAACGTTTAACTAACCTGTCCACGAAAACGGGGGGAAACCAGTGACTAATTCCAATAAAGGATTTCGACTTACCAAGATCATCGCCACCTTGGGCCCCGCCAGTGAAGCCCTTGAAACCATCGTGCAGTTGATCGAAGCCGGTGTGAGCATCTTTCGTATTAACTTCTCTCATGGCACTTTCGAAGAATACGACAGGCTCCTCAACACCGTACGTCGTGCTTCCAAGCAAACGGGTCTTCCAATTGCGGTTCTGGGTGACCTTTCGGGGCCAAAGATCCGGGTGGGTGAGGTGGTGCCGAATGGGATCTATTTAAAGGACGACAAACTCGTCGTTTTTAAAAAACAACCGGTAGTGGCTGGTGACGCAACGACAGATGAAGCGGACCGAATGGTTTTTTCGACGAACTATCCCCAGTTCATCGAGGAAGTCAAGCCCGGCCAACGTGTCCTACTGGATGACGGGAACGTTCATCTCCAATGTATTGAACAAGGAGGTCAAGAGGAACACCAAACCTTGATCTGCAAGGTGGTCCATGGCGGGTTGATTACATCCAATAAAGGTATAAATCTGCCTGACACCGACTTATCGGTGCCGGCTCTGACCAGTAGAGATTATCAATGTGCCGACTTTGCTGTGGAGAAAGGGTTCGATTTCCTGGCTCTGAGTTTTGTTCGTAGCGCAGACGACGTGCGGCAACTTAAAGATCATCTTCGCGAGCATTATGCCAAAGAGGCAAAAACAGGCACCGTGACATCGAACAAATTCATTCCTGTCATTTCCAAGATTGAAAAGCCTCAAGCTATGGAGGACATCGAGGCAATCGTCAAGGAGACAGACGGAATCATGGTTGCCCGTGGAGATCTGGGAGTGGAAATGGACCTAGCCGAGGTTCCTATCCTCCAGAAACGTATCGTCAGCCTTTGCCACCAATTCGGCAAACCCGTCATCGTCGCGACCCAAATGCTGCAAAGTATGATCAACTCGCCAAGTCCCACACGTGCCGAGGTGAGCGACGTGGCTAACGCCATTTTTGACGGTGTCGATGCGGTGATGCTTTCCGGAGAAACAGCTGTTGGAAAATGGCCGGTTCAAGCCGTGAAAATCATGAGTCGCATTGAACAACTAACCAATGATTACGTACAGGAACAAACCACTGAAGTTAAGCCTCTTCCGGAACTTCGCGGTTCCAACTATTCCACACCGGCCTTAGCTCAGGGTGTCAATGTCATCATGCGGGGCATAAAGGCCAAGTTGGTGGCTGTGTGGTCGGCGACTGGCAGGGGCCCTCTCCACCTCTCTCAAAATCGTTTGTCCAGGCCCATTGTCGCGTTTAGCGAAAATCTGGAAGCTCTTCGGCGTATGACGCTCATGTACGGCCTGACGCCGGTCTATATGCCAAGGCCAGTGAATACGGCTGAATTCATTGCTCAGGTGGATCGCAAAGTTCAGGAAGAAGGATGGGCAGGAAAAGGTGATCCAATCATCATTGTTTCCGGTGAACCCATCGGGCAGGTGGGTCGGACCAATTCGGTATCGATTCATTACATCGGGGATGTCAACGGGATGTGATT
>CBDUWS010000464.1:0-1734 GCA_965370985.1 uncultured bacterium | reverse complement strand
TGGTAAAGATTGTGAACCTTTTGAGTATGCCCACGATAGTCCACAAGTAAATGCTCAGCCGTCTGTTTGTCGGTTCCCCCCCGGCGATACCCCATCCTTATCGCACATTTGGCGATTTCCTCTGTTTTTGATGGTAGAAGATGTGTCTGAAGTTCATGAACCATTTGAATCTTATGTTCGAGATTTCGCAAAAACACATAGGATTCCTTAAGTTGATGAAGTGCATCGATCTTCAATTTTCCCACTCGTACCAATTTCGTCAAACTTTTTAATGTTTGACGATCCCTAATGCTGGGATATTGATAGCCCCATCGCAACTGAAGGCTTTGCACAATAAATTCAATTTCTCGAATGCCCCCTATGCCCAATTTCACATTTCGTTCCAGTTCTCCTCGGCGGGACATCTTGGACACCATTTGAGATCGAAGGGCATGAATGGCTGTGAATACTTGAGAGGCTGTCTCTCTCTTTCCATACACAAATTTCCCTAACTTCCGAATAAGGGACTGCCCAATCCGAATATCGCCTGCAATAGGCTTGGCCTTCAAAAATGCCAATCGTTCCCACGTCCGTCCCCGTGTTTGATAATAATGACAGGCATCTTCCACGGAACAGGCCAATGGCCCCACATGGCCTTCCGGGCGCAACCGCATATCCACCCGAAACAAAGCCCCTTCAGAGGTGGGCGCAGACAAGACGTTCGTCAGTTCCCTGGCGAGAGCGTGAAAATAATCTGATCCTAAAAGTGGCTGCTGCCCTTTCCCCGCGTTCGTACTGATTTGAGGAGCCTGGTATACATAAATGAGGTCCACATCCGAACTATAATTTAATTCCCAACCACCCAGTTTTCCCATGGCCAGCACGGAAAAGCCTATTCGATTCTTCCCTTGCATGGAAGTTGGAGAACCCCAACCCCCATGTTGACGTTGGAGGTCCTGATCCACGAGTTCATAGGCCGCCTGAATCACCTCTGCCGCTAAATCCGACAGCACCGTATACGTTTCAATGGGAGTGGCTATGCCAAGGAGGTCACGAATACCCAGGCGGAGCATTTCTCGTCGCTTAAATCGTCGCAAAGCTTCACACTTGGTCTCATAACTTTTCACACCTTCCAGCGCAGCTTGTACGGTGGCCAAAATTTTGGACCGGGCCCGACGCTGTACGAGCACTCGATCATCTTCGATCCAATAAACCAATAAGGGATCTCGAATCAGCGTCTGTGCCATCGCCTGACTGTTGCCAAAGACGGTTCCGAGTACCTCAATAATATGGGGCACGTTTGCCAAATATTGAAACAATTGCAGGCGATGAATTCCCGAAGCCACATACCGTTCCCATTCATTTAACGCTTGATCGGGATCGGCGGTCTGGGAGAGGCCGCGCAGCAGGATCGAAAGAATGCCTGCTAAGGCTTTGCGGGTATTGGGGTCCCCCGCCATGGCTTGCAGATTACGGTCGGCTTGTTTCCAGTCTTGAATGCCATAGGCTTGAATGAGTCGGGCGACTTCTGACGAACGAAGATCGGTCGCCAGCAGAATGGGTGTGGGATCAGGCAAGCCAGAGTTGCTCACCTTTTTTCCAAGAGCCCCTTTTTGCGAGATGTGTTTTGTGGAAGGTTTCATGAAGATGGGCCTGTTGAATATTTCACTTCCCATAGCCTGTAAATGCTCGAGGAATGATCGACGTCAGCAGCCAAGGGAATGTTCAAAAAAGCATGCCCCCGCGAAGGCGGGG
>CBDUWS010000463.1:0-1749 GCA_965370985.1 uncultured bacterium | reverse complement strand
AACAGGAGATATAACCCAATGGCCAGGAGGGCGGACCCTGGGAGAGTACAAAGCCAAGCATAGACGATTCGACGGGTGACCCCCCAGCGAACAGCTGAAAAACGATTGACCGCGCCCACGCCCATGACTGCGGACGTAATGGTATGGGTCGTACTGACAGGAAGTCCAATGTGAGCGGTGGCCATCAACACCACCGCCGCGCCAGTTTCAGCCGCAAACCCATGGACGGGTTCCAGCTTGGCGATTCCCATCCCCAAGGTGCGGATAATTTTCCAACCTCCGAGAGCCGTTCCCAGGCCCATTGCCAGAGCACACGAAACGATGACCCATTGCGGCACTTCTGCCAAGGGAATATGTCCAGCCGACAGTAACGCCAGGGTGATAATCCCCATAGCCTTTTGCGCATCATTCGCTCCATGACTGAGAGCCATAAACCCAGCGGATACCAGTTGAAGACGACGGAACAGGACCATGGCCACACCTCGTTGGGTCCGGAAAAACATCCAGCTCAACGTAACCATCAGAACAAACGCGATCAAAAATCCAAAAAATGGGGAGAACACCATCGCCTTCAACACTTTCAGCAACCCGGCTACCTGTAAGACACCCAGACCGCCATGAATGAAACCCGCACCCACCATTCCACCAATCAAGGCGTGCGAAGAACTAGAAGGCAAACCCATTTGGAGTGTAATGAAGTTCCAAATGATAGCGCCCCCTAATGCGGATATAATCACCACATCATTGACGGCACTTGGATCAATAATCCCTTTGCCCACCATTTTGGCCACGGCAGTCGACATAAATGCCCCGGCGACATTCAGTACTCCAGCAAACAGAACTGCCGTAAGGGGACTGAGCACACGGGTTGAGATGACGGTGGCGACCGCATTGGCGCTATCATGCCAGCCGTTTGAGAAATCAAACAACAGGGCCAGCCCAATGACCAAAAATAATAAGATACTAAAATCAGCCACAGAGAGTTAGAAAGGATCGTGCCAATGGAAGGTCACGCAGGTTTATCAAACGTGTTGAATCATGAATCTCTTAGCCATGCTTCAAGGCTATTCGCTCGAGGACATTGACCGCATCCTCACAGCAATCGGTTCCCATCTCGAAATTTTCATAAATTTCTTTCCATTTCATCACCATCTTGGGATCCGGTTCTTCTTCAAACAACCTGGAGATGGCTTCCCGGCTCACCTCATCGGCTTCATTTTCTAGACTATTCACCCGGATCGCACAATCTTTGATGTCCCAATTTTTTTCCAGAAGCATGCTAATACCCTTCCCAACCTCTCTGGCCGATTCATGAAGGATTTCAGCAAGCTTGCAGGCGGTAGGGGTTGGACGATCAATTTTAAATACCCTAAACAATATCGCCACCGCATCGATTTCATCCAGGATATCGTCTAACGAACTGGCCAGGGCATGAATATCCTCACGGTCCAAGGGAGTAATAAACGTTTTGTTCAGCTTAAGAATCAGGTCATGGGTCAGTCCATCCCCTTTATGTTCCAGATCCTTGATATGTTGGATTTTTTTTCCCGATTCCTCAAAATTGTTCATCAAGTTTTTGAGACATTGCCCCGCTTCCACCACATTTTCGGAGGCCAGTTCAAATAAATCAAAAAATCCTGTTTCGCGAGGCATTAAACTGAACATACGCTGCTCCTTAAACCGGAAAGATGAAGAGAAGAATGACTATCCTTTTGCAATCCTGAAAGACGGGGGGCATACCCTCCAGGA
>CBDUWS010000462.1:0-1754 GCA_965370985.1 uncultured bacterium | reverse complement strand
GGAATAATCCCCATATCGCCGGTTCGTGCTCGTACGGCACCCTTACGTGTTACCCACACCTCTTGCCCATAATGGGATTCGACGGTCACATAATTATGGTGGCAATTGACCACTTCGTGTGTGGTCTCAAAGGGTGGCACTTCTCCAGACTCGCGAATGGCTTGAACCAAGTTATCCATCATGAGTCGGCGATTAGTCATGGCAAAGTCCTGCGCCCATTGCACCGCCTGCACATAATCATCAAACGACTCCGTGCCCTCTTTCAAATAGGACAAATTGACGTCAGCTAAATTGCGCATCCATTTCCGCATATCGCGTTTGGCCAACTCAATAAAATAAGTCCCGATGCGATTACCCACTCCCCGCGACCCGCTATGCAACATCAACCACACCGACTCCTGGGCATCCAGACAGACTTCGATAAAATGATTCCCGGTGCCTAACGTCCCAAGATGGTTCACATCATTCCCGCGATTAAGCTTGGGATGTTTCACAAGAATCTCATCATAGGTCGGTTTCAACCGTCCCCATTCCTTAAGATGGTGTTGAGGAATATTCCACCATGGGCCTCGATCATGCTTTTGCCCATTATTCGTGCGCCCATGAGGAACAGCTTGTTCAATGGTTGATCGAATCGTGCGCAACGAATCTGGCAGGTCGCGTGCGTTGAGCGTGGTTTGCACGGCCATCATCCCACAGCCAATATCCACACCTACGGCGGCAGGAATAATCGCGCCTTTGGTGGGGATCACGCTCCCGATCGTCGCCCCCATCCCCCAATGTACATCAGGCATGGCAGCCACCCATTTATAGACAATCGGCAGCGAGGCTACATTGCGCAATTGTTGTTCCGCCTCAGGCTCCAGCGGCACACCCCTGGTCCAGGCCTTTATCGGCACCCCTCTGCCCGATTCAATCAATTGATAAGCCGATTCTGTCATTTAACCGATACTCATAGAATGTCAGGAGCAAAAAGGAAGGAGAGGATTACAAAGGCTTCTTGACCACATAGCGGACATTTTCTTTGCCCTTAAAATCTGCATCTTGGGTCCATAATACTGCCTGGTAGGCCCGTGCTGTCGCGAAGATCACACTACCAGCTAAAGGCAAGGATTCGGTAACACTCACCTTTGCTGCAACCATCGCTAAGGCAGTGGTCAAATCAACGACTTGCCCCTGTTTCATCGCAGCAATGGCCAAGAGCGCTTCATGTTCACCACGCTGTTGAAAAATTCGCTTAAATACTTCAAATATACATAACGATGGAACGATCAGCCGGTCAGTATTCTGAATAGGCTTGGAAAAGAATGTCGCATTTGGAGCATCGGCAAAGTATTCCAACCAACCCGAAGAATCCACAACATTCATAGACGATCTTTCTCCCGAATAACACGAGTGTCCAGTCCCTTCAAAAACCCGCGCATTTTTTTCATGGGACGAATGGGAATCAACTCAATACGATTTTCATACATTAAGGTCTGTACTTTTTGTCCTGGGACTAGAGCCAGTTGCTCACGAATATGACGGGGAATAACCACTTGAAATTTTGGGGAAATCGTAACGGTTTCCATAAGACCTCCTTGGAATCACCTTTATCGTTCAAACTATCGTATGACGTATACCTTATCGATAGAAATGTCTGCCGTCAACGCACCATATTATGAATACTTCGCTAATTGCTAGCCCTATTGACTCAATCCATAAGCTTGACTGTTTCCTCAAGAGAAAATTCTCAATATGGCATACTCAATACT
>CBDUWS010000461.1:0-1767 GCA_965370985.1 uncultured bacterium | reverse complement strand
GAGAAATCGGGAAGGGCCTATAGCGAATTTTAGGGGTCAGACTCGAATGGCACTAAGTTAAGCCCTTCTAGCACAAAAAAACACCTGCAAAAACAAGAGTGAAATGGCATAGATTGCCACGCAAAACCACACTTCTTATGCCCAGGCTTTCATCTACAAACCCACCGCAGACAGCCCCGTTCAGCCTAGACCGAAGACCCAAGCCATATCCATATTAAACGGGGCAAGGCAGGAAATGAAGGAGACAAAGCAGAGGGGGGAGAGCCCATGCTGAACTCCCTTAAGTTAGTGCCATTCGGGTCAGACTCGAATTAAACGCACCAAAACGCTCGTTATGAACCATCTACTTCCAGCCCCCCGTTTTAATATTGAAAAAGCCAATGCCTAATTCGAGTCTGACCCCTAAAATACTAAATATATAGGGAGAATTGAACCTTTTAAACATTGTACAATGGCTAATTGGCAGGAGTTTTGAGTGGAAGCCTGACTGACAACGATCTTATGAAGAATACATAGCCACTCTTATTTTTGAACGTTCATAAAAAGGAGGAGTTTATGCCATCAAACAGCCAATCGAGTAAGGCGAAAAAACCAGCTTCAAGTTCTTCGAAAACAGCAGTGAAGGCGAAAGTGACACCTAAGAAGGCTACCGTCACGAAATCGGCCCAATCATTAAACAAGAAAAGTACGTCAACTTCGTCGAAGGGAAAGATTGCGACTGTGACGGGTGGACTAAAGGTTGGAATTCGTGCGCCAGCGTTTTCCTTGCCAAATGAAAAAGGCCAGGTGGTGAAATTGTCTGATCTGAAAGGGAAAAAGGTCGTGCTGTTCTTTTATCCCAAAGATGATACGCCGGGTTGTACGAAGGAGGCTTGTTCGTTCCGGGATGGTCTGCAGGCCATTCGAAAGAAAGGGGCGGTGGTATTGGGGGTGAGTGCCGATTCGGTGGCCTCGCATCAAAAATTTTCGCAAAAATTCGATTTTAATTTTCCGCTGTTGAGTGATGAATCCAAAGCCATGATTCAGGCATATGGAGTGTGGAAGGAGAAGTCAATGTATGGTCGAAAGTATATGGGGATCGAACGGACAACCGTGTTGATTGCCAAAAATGGAACCATTAGTCATATGTTTCCCAAGGTGAAAGTCGATGGCCATTATGAGGAGGTCTTAGAAGCTTTGGGTTAGAAGAGTCAAGCAGGAAGATTGAAATGTAAGGACTGGTTACGCCTCGGATGCTTGGCGTTCCTGATCATCTCCAATCTGAGAAAAGCCCTGCTCGCCAAAGATAGCATTTGCATTGAGATAGTATTTGAATTCGAGGAGATTGTGGGAGGGGTCTTTCAGGAAAAAAGTGAGGTGTTCGATGGGTTTTCCTGAGAACCGCCGGTGGGGCTCACGGAAAAAGGTCAATCGATTCTTCTGCGCGCGGTCCCGCCATCCCATCCATTCTTCTTCCGTTTCGCACACCAGCCCAAAGTGGCGAGGGTAAATACTTGATTGTGGTGGGCCTAAGTCTTCAGTTACCTGAGCGACAATTTGGTGGCCGTGAAAATTTAAGGTGATGGCAACGGCTGATTGCCGGCCGATGCTGCACCCCAAGCCCCCCGCATAAAACTCCTTAGTCGATTCGATATCGCGAACTGGAATGGCTAAATGAAAAATGGAATTATTCATTGGGAGCCTTTGTATCATCATCGCATGTTTGTGGCAAATGGGAATGTTGAAAAAAGCCGCCAGTGGCGTTCTCGCCCTTTTGCCGTGCTCACG
>CBDUWS010000460.1:0-1782 GCA_965370985.1 uncultured bacterium | reverse complement strand
CATTGACAAACTCAAAGAGCACATGATTGTATCGAGACAGTTTAATTAATCAAATCTCTTCATTCTTTTTGAACAACAGGAGACCGTTTTTATGGATATGTTTGGCAAAGTGCCGTTGATTGAAATTCGAGTCCACGTCGCACCCGATCAAAAAAAATGGCTGGATAAAATGGTCGATGAAGGGAAGATTGCCATACCTCCTGGAGGCACCCTGGAAAAAGGCTCAGTCATTTCAATGTTCATGCGTATGCTCATTCATAATGCCATGGAAGAACAAATGCGGCAGGCTGCCATCGATGCCGAGGACGAGGATGACGATGATGAATAGATTCTTAGGTAGGGCTTATTCGTTCTAAAATCTTATGGTCTGCCACCAGCTCGATGAATTTTCTTAATCCCTTTCGTAAGTAAAGAGGGTTCTGTCGCAATTTTAGCTTAAATGAGTGTTGGGATGAGTCATTTCCGATTGGCGGCATGATTAGGAAGCCAAGGCACAGAACTGTTCAGCTGCATTAAGGATCTCACCTGGAGGGCCATGCGCTCTTTTGAAGTTCACCGCCATCGTCGCTCTCCCTTCATGCCTAGTGAAATTAGCGAGGACGAGCATACCTCAAAATAACTCAAATGGAAATTGCGACAGAACCCTTGTCCGTCGTGATGGTACAGCTTCTCTCTTAGTTCCCGAAGAGACCACCTAACCCCATACCATCCAGAAGATCTTCAACGTTTTTCTTCATGTCATCGGTTTTTTCGTTGGGTGCCCCAGAGTCGTCAGGGTTATTGCTCCAAGTCGTTGTTGCAGATTCCACTTCATTACAGACAATTTCCCCTGCTATCTTTTTGCATTCACCGGGTTTGAGTTCTGTGCTATCAATAGAACCGATGGGCTTCTTCTTGATCTCCAAGCCAGAAGGCGTGTCTTTCATCGGGGGTATCATCATCCTTCGCGCACGGCGGTTCTTTTTGTTGCCCATCATATTCATGGATTCTTCTGCATATTCCGTTGGCGGGACATAGGAGACCTTGACGCTGTCACTTCCCTGATATCGCTCTTCACTCACCACATTTCCATTCCCATCTTCTTTAATCGAGATCAGACGAAATCCATCGACTTTCATGATGGCATCATAGGCATTATTCTTCATGAACGTGCCTTTGGACAGAACTTTCATAAAATTCATCCAGGCATACATAACGTCTTTTGTGCGTTGACCTCCAGGAATGGCACTCCAGGAGGCGGCACACACACGGTTCACCATGTGCACGAGCCCGCTCATCTCAATCTTGTACCAATTGCAAGTAATCCCTTTTTGACTGTCTCGCTTATGCAGGTCGGTTACTTTGGTTGCAACTTCCATGGATCCGGGAGATGGGGAATCCGGATAGTTCTTCTTCATATAGGCTTCAGCCTCAGCTCGCTCTTCGGGAGACATATTCTCGTTTTGTAAGGTCTCTTCCATACGTTCTCGTTGCTTCTGTTTTATCATTCCCATCGCATCACCAAATGACTTGAACAGTTCTTTCTCTTGGCTGGACCCTGGTTCAATACCGATTTGCTTCATCATTTGCTCGCGTTGGTCATGCAGGGCCTGCAAAGTGGCTTGGTCAAACCTCTGGTAGGTCTTATCCTGTTTATTCAAGAAGGTCATGGCAGGTTCGTGTTCTTGGCAGAAAATGATTTCATCGTTGCCAAAGGATGTATCTCGGAAATCATTGTCTTCGTGGAGTTCATCTGGAGGGAGAGCGATTCGCATGCATTCTTTTGTCTTTCCAACAGTCAAC
>CBDUWS010000459.1:0-1807 GCA_965370985.1 uncultured bacterium | reverse complement strand
GGACCGGCCGGATTGCAATCGGTCGAGAGCCCACACGTCCCGCGCAAGCCCAACCTCGACCGCTTGCGAAAGCCAACTAAGGGTCGACCCTCTCTGTCTTAATAAAAAAGGTGTTCCGTCGATTCTGAGTGGCGGAGCCTACAAAGTTTTTTCTAAATTTCCACTGAGGAGTGCATGATGAAAATTTTTTATGAAAAAGATGTGGATCAGAAAAATTTAGCCAAAAAAAACGTAGCTGTCATAGGTTTTGGGAGTCAGGGCCATGCCCATGCCCTCAATATGCGTGATAGTGGCATTCAAGTTGTTGTGGGCTGTCGGGAGGGTGAATCGTGGAATAAAGCCGAGGCCGCTGGCTTGAAGGTCATGCCCACAGCGGATGCCGTGAAGGATGCCGATGTCGTCATGATCTTAGCGCCGGATGAACGACAAGCGGCCATCTACAATAATGATATTGCACCCAATCTCAAGCAAGGGGCCTATCTGGCCTTCGGCCATGGGTTCAATATTCACTTTGGGCAGATTCAACCTGCTTCTCATGTCAATGTATTTATGGTTGCCCCTAAAGGCCCTGGGCATCTTGTTCGTTCGGAATATACCAAAGGGACTGGGGTGCCATGTTTGCTCGCCATTCACCAAGATCCGAGTGGCAATACGGCAAAAGTAGGACTGGCGTATGCGAGCGCGATCGGCGGAGCGCGGGCTGGTGTCATTGAAACTTCTTTTCGGGAAGAGACGGAAACAGACCTGTTTGGAGAACAGGCGGTGTTGTGTGGTGGGGTGACTTCGTTAATCCAGGCGGGCTTTGAAACCTTGGTCGAGGCTGGCTATGCACCGGAGATGGCCTATTTTGAATGTTTGCATGAGGTCAAGCTGATCGTGGATCTGATTTACCAAGGCGGTATTGCTAATATGCGTTATTCCATTAGTACGACCGCCAAATATGGAGATGTGACAAGAGGGCCGCGAGTGGTGACAAGCGAAACCAAACGAGAGATGAAGCGAATTTTAGACGAAATCCAAAGTGGTCGATTTGCCAGAGAATGGGTGTTGGAAAATCAAGCCAATCGTCCGGTGTACAATGCGCTCTTGAAAAAGGGAGAAGAACATCCAATTGAAGAGGTTGGTGCACGGTTACGAGGAATGATGCCCTGGTTGAAAAAAGACCAACTCGTGGATAAACAGAAAAATTAATGAGACGTATCACGCATGGCTGATCGGGCGAAAGATATCCCCGTCGCTAAAGAAGGCATTCCCTTTATTCTCATTGGTGGGCTTTTCACCCTGGGCGTTTGGACGATGGGAGGGGTCTGGTCTACCTGTGTGTTAGGGACGTTCACACTTTTTACGGCATGGTTTTTCCGAAATCCTGCTCGAACGATCCCCCCTGGGGAGAATCTGATTGTTTCACCAGGTGATGGGAAGGTTGTCGCAATAGAATCAGAGTTTGAACATCGGTACTTAAAAGAGCAAAGTGTTCGCATCAGTATTTTTCTTAATGTATTTGACGTTCATATTAATAGAATGCCCGTTGCTGGAATCGTTCAGGATGTGGTCTACCAACCAGGGAAATTTATGATGGCGAATGAGCCAGAGGCGTCCAGCGGCAATGAACAAAATGCTCTCATGCTGCATCGATCCGATGGAGTAAAAATTTTATGTGTACAAATCGCCGGCTTGATTGCTAGACGCATCGTATCTTGGGTAGTGCCTGGAGAGCAGGTCGAAAAAGGCGAACGATTCGGGCTCATTCGGTTTGGATCACGGATGGATGTGTATCTTCCTCAATCAAGCACGATTCGAGTACAAG
>CBDUWS010000458.1:0-1853 GCA_965370985.1 uncultured bacterium | reverse complement strand
AGTGTGGCCGATTCCATGACCTGCTTGATGACTTGGGCGGTCTCATCCAGTGCAGATTCCTGGACTTCGAAGAGGAGTTCATCATGCACCGTCAATAACATGAAAGCTTTGCCCGTTAAGCCATGTTGTTCCAGAGCTTGAGGAACGCGGATCATGGCGCGCTTTAAAATATCGGCTGCGGTTCCCTGAAGGGGGGCGTTGATCGCGGCACGTTCGGAAAAATTTCGTCGTGCCGGATTGTTGTCATGAATGGCAGGGACGTGACATCGACGGCCAAACAGGGTTTGAACATACCCGTGCTCGCGGCAAAATTGCTTGGTGCGCTCCATGTAGCCTTGAATACCTGGATACCGCTCGAAGTAGGATTTGATATAGGAGGCCGCTTCCGACTGCTCCACCCCTAATTGTCTGGCTAAACCAAACGCACTGATGCCATAGATGATGCCGAAATTAATAGCTTTGGCTTTCCGCCGAACTCCCGAATCCATATTCTCCAATGGAATGTCGAAGACCTGGCTGGCGGTGAGGGCGTGAATATCTTGTCCGGCCCAAAACGCCTGTTTCAAGACGGCAATATCTGCGACATGAGCTAACAGGCGTAATTCGATCTGCGAATAATCCAAAGATAAAAGTTGACAGCCGGGCTCGGCCACAAACGCACGACGAATTTTTCGGCCTTCTTCCGTTCGAATGGGAATGTTTTGGAGATTGGGGTCGGTTGAGGATAACCGTCCCGTCGCGGCTGATGCCATAGCATACGAGGTATGCACACGATTGGTTTGTGGGTTGATTTGGTGAATGAGCGCTTCGGCATAGGTGCTGCGGAGCTTGTCCAAATGTCGCCACTCCAAAACTTTCTCCGGTAATTCATGCCCCTGTGCGGCCAAAGATTCCAAGACATCGGCTCCGGTCGCGTAGCTCCCGGCTTTGCCTTTTTTCCCACCTTCCAGTTTGAGACCCTCAAAGAGGACTTCGCCTAATTGTTTGGGCGACCCCACGTTAAAGGTTTTTCCCGCTAGTCGATGAATCTCCTCTTCCAAGTGGTGGAGCCGTTGTGCAAATTCCTGTGAAACCTGCTTGAGCTGGGCCAGGTCGACCTTGATACCTTTTTGTTCCATGGCGGCCAGAACAGGAATCAAGGGCCGTTCAAGCGTTTCATACGCGGTGGTCAAACGTTCCTCAAGAAGACGTGGCTTGAGAGCCTGATGGAGACGCAAGGTGATATCTGCGTCTTCCGCCGCATAATCCAGGGCTTTCTCTAATGGAACGTGGTCAAAGGTGACTTGTGACTTGCCAGTGCCGGCGACCTCTTTATATTTGATTGTGGTGTGTCCTAGATAGAGGTCGGCCAGGTCGTCCATGCTATGGCCATGCTTGCCGCCTTCTAATACATAGGAAAGGAGCATGGTGTCATCTACGGGCGAAACCGTGATGCCATACCGGGCGAATACCACCATGTCGTATTTGATATTGTGGCCTACCTTCAGAACGCTGGGGTCACTGAGAAGTGGGCGGAGCATATCCAGAGCAGTTTGAAGTGGAATTTGTTGTGGTCTTTCAGACTCCGAATTGGTCTGTTCCAATAAGTCCATAGAAGTGGTGGCCCCAGGTGCCACGTGACCCACAGGGATATAACAGGCGTTTCCTGGATGAAGACTAAGAGATACGCCAACAAGTTCGGCCCGAGTCTGATCTAAGGAGGTTGTTTCCGTATCGACTGCAACCAGCCCTTGCTTCACTGCCGTATGAATCCACGATTGCAAGGCCTCAACCGTTTGCACCAATTCGTAGTGAGGTTGAGAGATTTTTTGAGGGATAGAAAGTTTCGTATTTTCCGAATCGGTTGAGGCTGA
>CBDUWS010000457.1:0-1853 GCA_965370985.1 uncultured bacterium | reverse complement strand
ATATTCGAAATAGTCCGTTAACTGGATTGTTCGTTGTCGAGGACGCTCCGCTAAGGCTCTCGAGAAATCATGCCAATCATGGAGCACCTCAGACAACGACAATCGCGGGTCGATGGCTTGTTTCATTTGGTTGAGGAGGAAACCAAACTCACGCCACGCACTGGGTGGCTGGTGATTCTTCCAATCCATATCCCCAGGGGGAAATAGATTCCGCATGCGCAATCAGCTTCTCAACAAGCAGGGCCACGAGGAGCTTGCCATACAGCCACGCTTTGGCGCTTTCATCATCGTATTTTGGCAGATGACCCAGTTGCGCCAGCGACTTAAATCGCTTGAAGACCAGCTCAACTTGCCATCGGATTCGATACCACTGCAACACCTTCTGAGCCGTAAAGGTTTTCTCTGGAAAGGTGGTGAACAGGATGACATATTTGGCGTACTCCAGTGTACAGGGCTTGACGTGTCTTCCCTGCCTCGTGGCGGTTTTCCGAACCGTGGTTTGCGCGCATTGAATCGCGTGCTGGGATTTTCGGATCACGCACAGCCGCCCTTGCATCCTTGAACCGGCCTCGAGGACGAGCACCGGCCATGACTGAGCCGACCCGGTCCTCTTGAGCGAGGACACCGCAGCGAGTAAGTCAAAAGGCTTTCCTTGGCGGTTGTGGAACGGCAGGCTGGCCGTATTGACTCGCACGGTGACGTACGCGCCTTTCGCGACAACATACCGAATACCTTTTGCCGTGGAGTACCCACGATCCGCAAGGATATAATCGCCGGTCTCAACAGGAAATTGCGTCAAGGATTCACCCGTCCCTTGTCCCTCGGTTTCGGTGAGTTTAAAGAAATCACAAGCCAACGAGGGGAGGCAGACGCTATAGTGAATCCGCCAGAGACTCCCCGTTTTGCCCGGTTCCTTCACGGTGGTGGCATCAAACGCTCTCACCTGAAACCCATCAGTGGAGGAGACGTTCACGCCCCGCTCTTGAAATAACGCCACACATAAAGCGTAGAGCCAGGCTCTGGATTTCCTCAATCGTTTCAGCAGCGCGACGTCAGACAGATCGGCCAACCCCGCTTTTCTTGCCCGCACCACCGTTTCACGAAGTGAGTGCCCACACCCAAGATGAATCAAGAGGGTACGCAAGAGACTCTCGGCCGATTTATTCTTCCGCAACCCCTTTAACGCCCCCGCGCGAACCGCCAGCTCCGCCCAGTCATCTGGAAAAAATGATCGTAATAGTGTCCAGTCTTCGTCCATGGGTTCCCCTCCCTAGAATGGTTGCCTCCTATGTTAGGGAAAATCTCTCAATAAATCAATAAACAAGTTAGCGCTTATGGGATTCGAACCCGCGGTAGGTGTGACCCTACGACGGTTTAGCAAACGGAAGCCGCCCTAAATCATGCCAAGAAAACCAAATAAAACCCAATTAAAATAAGCACTTTCAAAACAAGCAAGACGTATTCCAACGGACTATTTTGAATGAGTTGGACTCCATTTTGGACTCCATTTACAGGAAGGTCATTATTGCATGTTACGATTTTCTGGGCAACCCGATGAACGTTGTTTAGCCATCCTGCATGCGGCCCTTGCCGATGCGTTGGATTGGTTCGATGACCATCAAGATTCTCCCGAGGACTTCACCGTGGACTACCCCGAAAGTGCGAAATGTTTCACTTCCGCGCTGGCCGAAACGACACTCAAGGATTTACTTCGCGCCAGCCAAGAGTCAGCTCTCTACCAATTGACCGATTATCATTGGCTGCTCCTGTATGAAGTGCTGTTGATCTTTACGAATGTCTTCAACGATGACCCTGAGGGCGTCGTTGGGGGCAAAAAATTGGTGACTAAGTAT
>CBDUWS010000456.1:0-1860 GCA_965370985.1 uncultured bacterium | reverse complement strand
CTCTTTATTCTTCAAGAATTTCCCGTCCCCCTAGTGGTTGAATCGGCCGGGCATTCTGGCCAATGATGGTGGTAAAGCGCTCGGCTTGAACCTTCGAGATTTCAATGGGAGTCTTCAGGATAATCCATTGAACACCTTCGGAGCAGGGCGGTGTCGTGAGGGAGCCGTGATAGGAAAAATGATGCGTATTGGATGGAAGGAGGTCCATAACATTAAAAGGCACATCAGTGGATAGTTCACCCGCCTTAGGCGGAAGGCGGTGTCCCGTATGCCGTTCCAACCAATCCCCCGCACGCGAAAATACCTGATTTTCTTTGCCAAACGCCATGAGAATACCAACCACCAGAGTATGGCCTCTGTCATCCTGATGCACCAAGTGCATTTCCATCGGATAGGTCTTCCCGTCGATGTGATGCTCACTGGGATCATGAAAATGAAATTGTCGTAATTTGTACGATTTGCCATTCAACCGCAGATAGCTTCCCTCCCGATAGTTCACCTGGATGGTGTGTCCATTGTTCAGAACCGTGAGCGGGGTGGGTTGGTAGTGAAACGATAGATCTTCCTGGTTCTCGCCATGTCGAGGCATCTCGATGTTGATGGGAGATTGTTGCCTTCCGGTTTCACACGTCATATACGAGGGTTCAAGCATCGCCCAATGGCCTGGCCCTTCGACGCCTTCGTAATCCCAATGGTTGGTCCCACCTTTTGGTTCCCTCTGGGCACTTCGAGATTCCCCGGCACCTGGACTGTTCTCACGAGCATCCGTCATGGCCAAAGGCGGCGACCACATTGGGAATGTCCCCACAAGAATAGCTATTCCAATCTTGTTCATGGATCCCATGAATTGCCGGGTGTGGGGCATAGCCAAATCTTCCGTCGATGAAGTGAAATGCAGATTGTCACTCAGAACCTGTGCCGTACCGACTAGCGCCTCTTAAAAATGAGTTGCTCTTGGAGATACCATACCTCTATAGCCGGCCAGGGGACAATGGTTAATACTTCCAGGCAGAGCTCATCAACATGACTAGATCGAACAGCTAAC
Source organism: uncultured bacterium (assembly GCA_965370985.1). Lineage (GTDB taxonomy): Bacteria > Nitrospirota > Nitrospiria > Nitrospirales > UBA8639 > Nitrospira_E. Next base: position 815 of record CBDUWS010000456.1, on the reverse strand, counting down.
GAGGTTGGAGAAGTGGGGAGACTGCTAAATGGCTATGATTTGGCTTTTCTCGACTAGCCAGTGTACATTGCACGCATGGAGAGGGGAATTTACGAAACCAGCATGGTCCTCTGTTTAGGAATATATAGGGTGACTGTTTTGCTTTGTTTGATCATAAGTCTGCAGGGGTGTGCCTCGACATCACCAAAACCCTTAAATTTTTCAGGATTTTTAGGAAACTATTCCGGGCTTCGTCCGGCGTCGGATGGAAGTGGGGCGTGGAATTATCGGAAACCCAACGTCGATTTTAAACCATATACCAAAATCATGCTGGATACCCTGGTGATCTGGCCAAGTTCACAATCGACCTATCGTGGGCTGGATGCATCGACCGCTTGGCGGTTAGCCAGGGCTTTTGAAGATCAAATGCGCCAAGCCCTGGCAGGAGGGTACCCAATTGTAGACAGACCGGGGCCTGGAGTGCTGCGACTTCGTGCGGCGCTCACGGACATTGTCCTGCAACGACCTGGGGTAGAATCTCCCGGCCCGCTCATTCCTTTAGCTAACGATATCCTGATTCAAGCTTCTGAAAAAATTTCAGGGCTCAACGCCTTGGAAGGGGAAGCCGCCATTGAAGCGGAATTGTTAGATGCCCAAAGTCACGAACGGTTGGCGGCCTATGTTGAAAAACGAGTGAGTTCCAGTGTTCTCTTAACCAAAAACAAAGATTCGTTGGGACCGATTTTAGGCTTGTTCAACTATTGGGCAAAACGGTTTCGACAACGGCTGGATGAAGCACGCGGGTTGCGTGAGTATCAAAAGGAGATTCAATAACC
>CBDUWS010000455.1:0-1873 GCA_965370985.1 uncultured bacterium | reverse complement strand
TCCCTAAAACCTTATGTGCGAAACATGCCGAAACGGCTGTTCAAATTCTGGCCTACCCTATCTATTGGCTCGAACAGATGTTTTTCCCATTTCTGTATTTCCTGGAACCGTTCATCCTCAAACTCACAGGCGGACGAGGTTTAACCGTACCCTTTATTACCGAAGAAGAACTCAAGATTATGCTGGATGCAGGGGGCAAGGCCGGAGTCCTGGAAACAGACGAAGTCAGGATGATTAAAAACGTCTTCGAATTCAACGACGTCACGGCGGAAGATGTCATGACCCCGCGCATCTATATGTTCATGTTGGAAGGGACACAAACCCTAGAAGGTGCGCGCCAAGAACTATATAAAGCCAAATATTCACGTATCCCAATTCATGATGGAAATCCGGACAATATTACCGGCATCCTCTATCGTAGCCATGCGTTAATGGAATTAGCTCAAGCTCACACCCAACGACGTCTGAACGAATTGGCCAAACCGACCCTTTTTATTCCTGGTACCAAACCGGCAGATGAACTCTTAAAGCAATTCCAAAAGGAAAAACGGCATATTGCTTTGGTCGTCAATGAATTTGGAGGGGTGATCGGCCTCGTGACCGTGGAAGATTTACTGGAGGAAGTCGTCGGAGAAATTTTGGATGAGGGTGATCTTCACGAAGAATGGATTCGCCGAACCGGGAAAAATCAAATTCTGGTTGATGGTCGAACAGAAGTCCGCCGCATTAATGAATTCTTGGAAGTCGAATTAGACGACGAACAAAATACCATCAGTGGGCTCATCCTCGAAGAACTTGGGCACATCCCCATTGTTGGTGAAAAAGTCCACACCGATAATTGCCTCCTCATTGTCCATGAGGCGGACGAACGCTCCATTAAAAGCGTCCAAATCATCAAAGAAGAGGTGGTCACTGAAACTGAAGCAGAAAAACCTTCCCCCGTCGGCTCCGAATCTTAACCCCTTCGAACACCCAAGCCAAAATCCGCGCACCACCTAGAACGTTTTCCCTCTACTCTGTGAGGGCGTCGGCTAGGAGCCCAACGCTGGTCGCAAAATAGGTGGACCGATTCCACTTCATAATGACTCGGTAATTATCATAAACCAGATAGGCTGGCCCGTCTTTCCCGTCCGGCAACACAATTGAGGCGTTGAGAGGAGCAAGAGGAAGATCCCTCCCGTCGCGTTTTCGTATTCCAATCTTTTGCCAAACCTGAAGTGGTTTACTAATTTTCAGGCTTGCCAGATTGCTATCGAAACCTGCTGGCAATTGTGCCTGCCGACCCCAAATCTGCGTTCCGCGCCATCCGGATTGGGCAAGGTAATTAGCCGCCGAGGCAAACACATCAGCGGGAGTATTCCAAATATCTTTGCGTCCATCATTGTCAAAATCTACCGCCAATTTCAAAAAGCTAGAGGGCATAAATTGGCATTGGCCCATCGCTCCCGCCCACGAACTCTTCATGGTATTCAGAGAAGTATGGCCACCTTGCAAAATCCGAAAGGCATTCAGAAGCTCGGTGCGAAAATACTGGCTCCGCCGTCCGTCAAAGGCTAAGGTCGCCAGGGCGTCGACAATGCGATATCCGCCAGTATTTTTGCCATAATTGGTTTCAATCCCCCACAGCGCCACAATAAATCGAGGCTGCACCCCATATCGTTGACCAACTTCATGTAATAGGTCGCGATGCTGAGCCATCATTTCACGTCCTCGTGCAATCCGTTGTGGAGAGACAATGCTTTGACGATACTCCCCAAACGTCATTCTCGATTCCGGCTGTTTCCGATCTAGTTCTAATACCCGGGGGATGGGCGCAACGCCTTGAAAAGCCTTATCCAACAGAGAAGATGAAATTCCCTGCTCAATAGCCTCC
>CBDUWS010000454.1:0-1885 GCA_965370985.1 uncultured bacterium | reverse complement strand
CAAAGATGATCAAGAATGGGACATGCTCCAATCTTATTTAGAACCACAAGAGTATCTCGAACTGTTGCCTCCCTCGTGGGCCACCGCAGCAAGAATCTATTTTGATCTACGACGGCAAGGATTAACAGTTCGAAGCCCTATTGATTGCTGCATAGCACAAATAGCCTTGGATTATGACGTGCTCTTGATTCACCACGACAAAGATTTTCATACAATCGCCCGCATCCGCCCTCTACGACACCAGTGGTTCCAATAAGATTTTGCCCTTAGGGCTCGCAAAATAATAACTTCCCATTTTCGCATCCCATCTTCAGGCCAACTTGGGCCGATCTTCACTTGCACCATCCTCAGCGTAGGCTTTGGCTACGCTTGCGGTTGTGCTCCCTCAGATCGACCCAAGCTGCCCAAAATCTTGGCGCGAATTCTGAGAAGTTTTTATTTCGCGAACCCTTAAGCAATTGAGTCGGCTAGCAGCACATCTTCTCCCTTGACAAAATATTCCTCATCCAAAAACCTTCCCACTCAACTTTTTTTGGCATATTACATCCGGTCTTCGTCGAGTTCGATACAATCGGCCCAGGTTGCAACCTTGGGGAGTTGATCGACCGATACCCCTCGTTTTTTGGCTACGGCCTCTATATTGGCATTAAACCTTTGTTGAGCTTGATCATTCTTTGGTCCCCCGTTGAGCACCATCTCATTCCATTGTGCCTTTTCTTCATCCGTGAGGGCCTTGCCGTTGGCCTTTACCCAGTCGGCGACCTCCTCATCGGTTCCTCCTTCCAACGCTCGCCTTTCAAGATCGGTTCCCTGAATTTCCAGTTTATCCAACAAATATTTATCGAAGCCGACCGTGAGGTAATTGTAGTCTTGGATTTGTCCCGCATTGCGCATGCGGATTTTGTCGATTAGCCGTCCGAGATGGCAAAGTCCACCAACTTGTTCTTTGGGACTGCGGGGATACTGCGCTGTGGTCATGATGCCTCCTTGATGAAAAAAATTGAATGATTCGCACTCGCTGTTTCTCACGATCTGGATTCTTACCATTCCACATACGTCATACCGCAGGATTTTGGCGGGTATTCATCCGAAAGGGGGCAAGAGAGATTCCTGCCAAAACCTTGCAGGAATGACAGAGGAAGGAAGGCAGATTCCCGAATTGCTTTCTCATTTATAAACCATTCTATTCTTCAGAGCAATTTGACTACACCAATAGAAGGCCGACGGCTCTGGCCTTTCGCGCGGATATGGACCGCCACCATCTGTCGAATCCTTTAGGGCCGCCAAAGGGGAATCCAGCCCGGACTTCTTTGAACACGGGGTAGCGATGTCCGCCAGGCTGATGAACGGGCATTGCGCGTCCTATTAAATTTAAATACCACTCGGCATGTCCTCGCTTGAGTCTTACTTCTTGATCCATTGTGCGGTTCGGCAACATGATCCGGTATTGCTCGCCTTGGCCTCGATCCACATCCGGTTGTCCACCAATCCACACAAATTTTCTCTCCATTCGGGAATGGTCCTCTTCCGGCCCGGCTTCTAGAATCTTTTTCACCCATGTTCGATTTACTTTGGGCTTTGGGGTCCGCTCAGGAAACCATTCGCGCACATCCCGCTTAAGTTCCAAACCTTCCTTATAATGCCAGAGTGCCGCACGCAAGCCTTCTCCCACCCAGGTTGGTACCGACACCTGGACATCTTCATGGACAAGATCATTTTCCGCGAACCCCTCGAACGCCGGTCCCACAAGCTGAAGCCCATAGGCGGCGGGATTCAAGCCGATGGGGCTGTGCGCCGTAGTGGAAAAACGATGCCAGAAGGCCGATTGAATTAAGCCATGAGCGAACAACTGCCGGACCCGTTCGAGACTCTCTACTGTCTCTCC
>CBDUWS010000453.1:0-1885 GCA_965370985.1 uncultured bacterium | reverse complement strand
GAACGCCGCTGGCATGCGGGCCGTAGCTTTTGCGAAGGCTGGCGGCTTTTTTCAACATTCCCTTAAGAGGAGAACAGAGGCAACCGACAAGAAAGAAAAGAGACAGTGAACATTCTAGCAAAACAAGCCAGACGGGCGGTAACAGGAAGAAGCAAGCCTACTGTGTGCGATATTCAAGAAACGACAACGCCAGGAATAACTCTGACCGACCGGCTACGATCGGGCTACCACCGCATCTGGTACGAGGCCACTCAGGCCTTGCGTTGGTCACGAGGCATCTATCGAGAAACTCCGATTGGGGCGCTTCTTAATCTTACGCCAGTACAACACAATCGCATCGAAGAACTAGGGGCAATCTATGGAACCCGCTTTGAGTTGCGATATCCACCGGAAACCACGCTGCTCAACTATGGATATTTGGATATGCTTGATCGGGCCCGACAGGCCCTGAAATGGACTATTTCCCAAAACCGACAAATCTGCGATGTGGGCAGCGCCAATTTCGCCTATGCGGCGGCGCTACAGGCCTTTTTTCAACCATCCCAACTCACCGGGACTGAAGTAGATGGGCATCGGCTCTACTGTAATGGAAGGAGCCGCATTGACTATGCACATGGCCACATTCAAGATCTGGCACACACCAACTATGTGGTCGCCGACTACCGGCAATACAGCAAATCTGCAGAGATCATCACAGCATGGTATCCATTCGTCACACCCAAACCACTCCTCGCTTGGCGCCTGCCATTGAGCCTATTCGACCCCTCGGCCCTTTTCGCTCAAATCGCCAACAACCTGGTTATTGGCGGTACGTTTGTCATGATCAACCACAGTCCCGCCGAAGCTGCCGTAGCCCGAAACATTGCCGAAGCTACAGGACTCGTCTGTCGAGGCCAATACGTACACGACACTCCGGTCCGCCCAAGGACGCAACCTTCTGTCCTCACCCTCTGGCATCATTCCTGAATTTTAAAATTTCTCCTAATCTTAAAAAGTGAAGGAAAGCTTACCCCAGTTGTTGAATCAACGCACGCATTTCCGGAACAAGATCTCCACCTCCATTGGATCGGCCTGACAAGGCCGCATCAATGCCAGCATTCAACACAATTTTCGCTTCGTCATTCCGTTTCACCCCGGCCAACGCACGGCCTAAGGCAAAGTGCGAAGCTACATGGACAGGATCCAGTTCGACGGCCACACGTAAATGCTCCACCGCTTCTTCTAAATTCTCACCTGTCTGAAGAATCTTATCGCCCAACCCATATCGCCCCAAAAACCCATCAGGTTTTTTGGCCACCATTTGCCTAAACACTTCAATATCCATAATCTAACCGGTCTCCAAAATAAAGCTTGGTAGCAATCCTACCATGACTTCCATCAGGTCAACCAGATTGGAGAATCAGTCAAAAGGATCAAGGTCGCAACCTCCCTTTTAGATCATTCAGCGATGATTTCGGGACGGGGGAGGTTTTCTGCTCAAAACGAAGTTACATTCCAAGAGATACATGAGTATATTTGGGGACTTTGGGATGCGAGCAGCATCCTAGGAATTTTTTTGATAAGGGCCATGCGGGGCTCTGCCTTTTTTAAACATGGAGTAATCGAAAATACATGAAGAACTAATGATGTGACTGAAATCAAGAATGCTGCCATCAATCCCTTTATCATGGTAGAGAATATTTTGGATTCCAATTATGAGGCCATTCGAGGGTTTCCCCAATCCGGTCGGCGCATATTTTTTGGAATAACCGGCAAGCTGTAGTACACTCGACTTGCTCTCCATCCTTCATTCAAGAGGAATGAACAACGTGTACACCATCACCCAACAGCAATTCTCCATCATGCTCTTCCTCTCAGTCTTCCTGGCATCCTGCGCGGGAGAAGG
>CBDUWS010000452.1:0-1888 GCA_965370985.1 uncultured bacterium | reverse complement strand
GACGTCGAGCATTCCTCGGGCATTTCCAGGCTATGGGAAGTGAAATATTCAACGGTTCTAAGAATCATGATTTTTGTCCTTATGAATCCCCTCCACTCTTTCGAGGGACCGGCCGACGGGGACGATAAGGGGTCCTTGGCTTCGGCACAGGCATCAGGATCGTGACCGTTGTTCCCTTATCCAGCTCGCTGGCTATACGAATCTTCCCCTGATGTTCCTCCACGACTTTTTTTACGGTGGCTAAGCCTAACCCTGTTCCTGAACGCTTGGTGGTGAAGTAGGGCTCAAATACCTTATCCACAAGTTCTGCCGGGATCGGCACCCCGTCATTGGCAATCACCATTTGGAGTTCAGGCTTTCGTGCCCGAGTCAGCATCACTTCTACCCGTAGATGTCCACCTGGAGACATGGCTTCAATGGCATTTTTAAAAATACAGAGGAAGACATGCTGCATTTTTGTCTCATCCCAACGCACTTGGGCCAATCGTGCCGGGACTTTTTTGACTACCTCAATGCGATTCACTCGTAAATCAGTGGACACCATGGAAAAAGCCTCATCCAATAAATCCTGAACCCGACATAATTTTCGATCGAGTTCCAACGGTTTGGCAAAATCTAATATCTCATTCAGGACGGTTTCCATCCGGATCATATCCCGCATGGCATTTTCCACCCGGGTCTGTGAATCAAAATCCAGCTCGGAGTCAGCGGTAATTTCTTCCAACTGTGCGCGAATAAACCCGATGGGTTCTCGAATTTCCGTGGCCAGAAACGAACTCACCTCGTTAAGAGCCGCTCGCCGTTCTTCTTTGCGCACATCCCCCCCTTCTGGAATAACCGGTAGAGCTCTCTCACCTTTGGCTGCCAGTTGCCCGGACTGAACAGGGGCTGGCTCCATAACCGACAGGTGACACGAGGGATCCTCAAATAATTCCACGATTTTTGCGGTGACAGATTCGAGTGTTTTCAGATCGCTTCCATTGTGGTCAAACTGGTTAGGATTCTTAGAGGCCAAGGTGAGTGTGCCCGCCACCCGACCCCTGACAAAAAACGGGACAACGATCGTAGAGGTAAATTTATCTTTATACAATTGCTTATAGTCATGGAATCGTCCCTGAGTCGACGCTAAATTATTATCACTCCGGGCTTTTCGATGACGGACAGACCAGCCGGATGCCGAATCATCCAGGGAAAGTTGCTGCCCTGGACTCAGATCACGTTTTTGAGTTCCAAGAACGCCAAGAACTTCTAAGGAGGCACGCAGCGGGTCATAAATCGTCACCCATCCACGATCAAACGAGACACCGCCATCCACTTCAGTCAAAATATTGGCAATCCGTTCCTGTATATTCTCATTCGTATAGGTTCGAGTCACCGCCACAGCCACAGGCCCTTCGCTCTCTGGAAGACCAAGCGGTTCATTACCAACAATCGGATTACCTAAAATTAAAGACGAACCAAAGAGCCCGGCTTTTTTTAACTCTCCGGTAATAAAATTGACATTCGTCGTGAGCGTGGTTTTTTCTCGTTTCGTCAGAGCCACATTTTCCTTCCGGGCCAGGACTAACGTGCCGTAGACTCGTCCACCAAATTTCAATGGAAGCGCGAGAGCTACTTTGGTACCGGGTGTGACCATTCGCAAACGAAGCACATTATTTAAATTGGTCCCTTCGGTCGCATTTCGCGGACTGACACTTTTCAGTTCTTCCAGCGACAAGGCCCGGAGAATGGCTCGAATTTCTCGTGGCGAAAACCCTCGGGAGACCTGCTCAATGAGAGGCCCACTCTCATGAGCCATAATGGCAACCAAAGCCGCTTCCATGCCGACCTCATTGACGGCGGATGTCAATATTTTTTGGAGGGTACTCTGCTGTTTAGTAGGCAAGGG
>CBDUWS010000451.1:0-1891 GCA_965370985.1 uncultured bacterium | reverse complement strand
TGAAATGGCTCTATCAGCTTCGGGTGTTCGATATTGATGGGATGACGAACTTGTCGAAAGCTGACCGGGCACGCTTGCAGCAGGTGGCCACCGTTCAGCGGGACGCTCTCATCTCTCACGAGGTGGCTGGTGATGGTACCGGGAAATTTTTATGGCGCCTGGAAGATAACCTGGCTGTTGAAGCCGTGCTGATACCGGAAGAGCGGCGGCGGACGTTGTGTGTTTCCTCACAAGTGGGATGCACATTGGATTGCGGGTTTTGTTTAACCGCACAGATGGGGATTAAGCGGAATTTACGGGCTCATGAAATTATCGGACAAGTGTTGAATGTGCAAGCCGATCTCCCAGAAGGTGAACGCTTGACCTCCTTGGTATTTATGGGAATGGGTGAACCCTTGATAAACTTTGACGCGGTTGCGGACGCCATTCAACGCCTCACGAATATGGAGTGGGGATTGGGCATTTCCCCTCGTCGTATTACCGTGTCGACCGCGGGATGGATTCCGCGGTTTCCAGATGTTCGGCGCTTAGGAGTAAATTTAGCGATTTCTTTGAATGGAACAACCAATGCGCAACGTGAACATCTGATGCCTGCAGTGAATAGACGCTACAATCTTGATGCTTTACTGATTGCGTGCCGAAAGTATCTGGAAGATTCTGAACGACCATTGACCTTTGAATATGTCTTATTGGCAGGGGTCAACGATTCGGTGGAAGATGCGAATCGTTTGGCTACCTTGCTTCGAGGTCTGCGCTGCAAGATCAATCTGATTCCCTTTAACGAGTTTCCTGGCAATTCCTTTCGGCGGCCAACATCAGATGTCATTGATGCTTTTCAGCAGATTATCCGAAATCGTGGGCTTGATGCGTTTCTTCGCAAAAGCCGTGGAGATGATGTGTTAGGAGCCTGTGGCCAATTGGGCCGATCAGCTTCGGAAGTACTAGAGACATTGCCGACTCATTCTAAAAGAGCCCTTCCAATTTATGCAGAGTCTTGAATCAGGCCTACAAAGTAAATACGCCAATCTGCAGAAGGTTTTAGAAGACCTGGGGTCCGTGGTCGTGGCCTTTTCCGGCGGTGTGGACAGTACCGTGGTGTTGAAGGTGGCTGTTGACAGACTTGGGCCATTGGCCAAAGCGGTGATTGCCGCCTCGCCCACCTTGCCAGCTAGTGAGCTGGAAAATGCGCATCGACTGTGTGAGGCCATTGGCGTGGAGCTGCAAGTGGTGGAAACTGATCAGTTGCAAATTGCGGCGTTTGTACAGAATGATTCCACTCGGTGTTTTCATTGCAAAACCGATCTCTATCAGTTGTTAGCCCGAATTCAGGAGGCCGTTGGCTTCCAGGCCATCGTTGATGGGACGAATGTGGATGATATGGGTGAAGATCGACCTGGGATTCAAGCAGGCCGACAGTTAGGTGTGCGAAGCCCCTTGTTAGAGGCGGAATGTGACAAGGCTGATATTCGCCAATTGGCTCAGGCTTTGGGTTTAGCGAACTGGAATAAACCCGCTGCCGCTTGTTTATCGTCTCGCATTTCACGAGGGATTCCTATTACCAAAATGTCTCTGTCCCGCGTGGAAAAGGCCGAAGCGTTTTTGTTAGCAGAGGGCTTGACTCAGGTGCGGGTTCGCCTACATGGAGAGATGGCTCGGATCGAAGTGAGGCCATCAGAAATTTCGATACTGACAGAGGAGCCTCGACGGACTCGTCTGGTAGCCACATTTAAGGATTTGGGGTTTCAAGCCGTGACCATTGATTTGGAGGGGTATCGGGCTGGTGGGGGAAACTAGGAGCCTGGCGGACTTAGGAAGAATCGGCTACAAAAGTGTCTCAGCGGTCCATATTTCGCCGATTTCTTGGACCATAGTCCCACTATGGGCCGGCGAA
>CBDUWS010000450.1:0-1902 GCA_965370985.1 uncultured bacterium | reverse complement strand
GCCCTCGCTTAGCCACTTTTTCGCTCTCGATTCCCTAAGCCCGACAGGCTCCTAGAAAATAGCTTTAATCAGTTCCTGAATACTGCGTTGCATGTCGGTGTCGTCGGTTATCGGTCGGGTAATGGCCGCGTCACAGGCACGGTCCGGAGTCACACCCTGTTGAATCAATGTTCCTGCATAAATGAGGAGTCGAGTGCTGACGCCTTCTTCTAGCCCATGGCTGCGTAAGTTGCGCACTTTTTCCCCGAGTTTGACGAGGCGCATGGCCATTTCTCGTGAAATCTTCGCTTCGTGCTCGACGATGTGAATTTCGGTGTCCTTCGGCGGGTAGCCAAACTCAATGGCCATGAATCGCTGCTTCGTACTTTGTTTCAATTCTTTGAGAATAGACTGATATCCAGGGTTGTACGAAATAACTAACAGGAATTCATCGACAGCCTGAATGACCTGGCCTTTTTTCTCAATCGGTAAAAAACGGCGATCATCGCTCAAGGGGTGAATCAACACGGTCGTGTCCTTGCGAGCCTCGACGACTTCATCTAAATAGACGATGGCCCCATGTTTGACGCCTAAAGTCAGTGGCCCATCCACCCACACCGTTTCTTCGCCTTTTAACAAATAGCGACCGATCAAATCCGAAGCCGTCAAATCTTCATGGCAGGCCACTGTGATCAGTGGGCGATTGAGTTTATGGGCCATATACTGCACGAACCGGGTTTTCCCGCAACCGGTCGGCCCTTTTAGCATCACAGGAATTTTATTCTTAGCCCCAATCGAAAACAGGCCGATCTCCCCGTTCACTTCCTGGTAAAACGGTTCTTCCGTTACCCGGAATTGTTCGATGCCGTATTCCTGTCCCTTCATTGGCAATCCTGTTCAAGAAATATCATTGTGAAAATTAAGAAATACTATCACACCATTATACGGGTGTAATTTACGAGAGGACAACTCTTATGTGGACGCAAACCAAGTTTCTTCTCGTCTCCTCATTATGTTGGCTGGGCGATATAGTTTGGCACCAGTTGACAGGGGCGGTAGGCGTGTTTGGTCCGCGCCACACTTGGGAACCCTGAATCACCCATGGTATTGACGAAAGGATAATGTTGATTTTCACGGCAGAATTCTCTGAATAGATATTGGGCTAACCCATCGACAGATCGATCTGCCACCTCTAACAAGACGCAAAAGACCTCGCGGGATCGAGGATAGCCAAAAGCATAGGCCCTAATCGAGCCATCAACCCAGACGACTCGACCTGTCAATCCAAGTTCGCGATATTCTTGGAGCACCACACGGTGTGCGCTGGCGGCATCTCGCACCATCAAACGGGCGATTTCAGCATGAGCCCCTATTTGGGGAACCGGTATTTCATCTTTTTGGTGAACCCATCGGTGAAACAAGGCCAGGCACCCATCCCGGTCCAGAATCCGATACGGGGCCACGCGAATGCGGTGTGCGCGAAAGAATCGATTATACGCCGCACGTTGAGACTTGTAGGAATTGGCTTTTAATTGTACTAAATTTACGGTCTGATAGAGGTAATCCGAATCTTTGGGTGTCAGTGAATACCCCCAAGGCTGAATGACTTCTTGAAGTTCTGCAGGAATGTTTTCAATTCTGGTGCCCTGTGATCCCTTGTTCTGGTTATCCATAAACGTCATGACGTGAGCCAGGACCTCTTTCAAGGAACTCGAGGGAGGAGAGCCAACTGCTGAACTGGGACCTAGCGGAGGCAGTGGCATAAACAGCCGGTCAGCGTATTCGGCAAAGAGGCACCACCAGCCATCCACCTCGCTCCAGGAAAACCTTAACACGTCTTTCCAAATGTAATGGGGTGGGAAAGACCAGGTAGCCAGAGGGGTTTTGCCGCCAAGGACTGTGGACGTCAGACACTGATGTGCC
>CBDUWS010000449.1:0-1907 GCA_965370985.1 uncultured bacterium | reverse complement strand
TCGCCATTTTGCCGTGCTCACGTACTGAGAGTACGCTCCGCGCGTCAAAAAAGCTACGGCCTTGCTGGACGAATTTTTTTGAACATTCCCTCCGGTTAATGATGGTGGTCTACTTACGAGGATTTATGAGCCAACGGCGTAAAATATTCAACGGCCCCCTATTCTGACTCAAACCTGAGTGCGAATTCTTGGAAGTTAATTGTTGCACGAACAACCCTTAGCGAGGCAACAACCGACTGGGGTCCTGATTGGCCAATCCTACCAAATCCGCGATGGCCGGCTTGAGAGCCTCTTGGATAGCAATGGGGTAGCTCTCCACCGCAGCCTCAAGGCCGTAATAAGGACTATCAAGCTGTTTGCCTTCAAATTCCATCCTCATACTCCAAAGAACCTTAGTGGGATCATTCACAGGAGTGAGACGAAGGTCAAATTCGAGATGAGTGGTTGTTTCGCTCATAGGCAATCCCAACATCCAAAACACCACTCCGAGGGGCGCAAACAAATAACTGTATAACCTCCGTTTCCACTCAGTGGAGTGTAAACGGCCACGAAATACCACGTCAGCATGTTCTTGCTGGGCATCTTTCGCAAACGTTACGGATGAATAAATTCCTGCCTGAGAAAGCTCTGCGGCGATAGCCTTGGCGAAATCCTCCGAGGGATCAAAACGGACAATATCCACTTCTTCTGGGTTTTCAGCAGCTTCCGGACGTTCATACATGGCATCACCATAAGGCACAAAAGGAATCGCGGCTTTCCAATATTCTTCCTTCACCTCCCTCCCTCTTAAGTCTTCTAACGGAATCACAATGGCTTTAGCTGTAACAGCTGAGGCTGCTTGATTCTCAAGATAAGTCCCGGATGCAGAAGGTGGATACTGCCAATTTCGATTACCCAGGCAACCAGAAACGGCCATCATAGCCAAAATGACAAGAATGAGGACCCATACTCGTGTGAGAGAAACACGCATTCTTAAGACTCCTTTCTTTTTTTGGTATTAAGCCCCTTCCTTTCCCTAATTAATTGAGGAAACCGGCAGGGGAGCCATTTCGTGGGGGAGATAAAACAGCCGGAGATCAGCAGGATCTCAAGAGAGGGGGAACATAGCACAATCTAACTTACAAGGCACGACATCTCAGGGAGGAAATCCACCGGCTCGTCCTAAATGCTCTTGAAATTCTGAATAGGTTTTGGCCACGGGAAACTGCGGATACTCCTGCACAATGGATTCGGGGGGGCAGAAGAAAAATCCAGCATCCGCTTCTTGTAACATAGAGACATCATTATAGGAGTCGCCCCCGGCCAATACTTTGAAACCGAGTTTTTTTAACGCGCTGACTGCCTGTCGCTTTTGATCTTTCTGACGAAGGAAATAATCCGTAATGAATCCATCAGAATCAATGCCCAAGCTATGGCAAAAAATAGTCGGGAATTGAAGCTGTTCCATTAACGGCCCGACAAACTCATAAAACGTATCTGACAAAATAATGAGCTGACATCGTTCACGCAACCAAGCAAGAAGCTTTGGAACACCTGGCAAAGGAGAGATCGTTCGCACAACATCGTGAATATCATGAATGGTAATACCGTGCGTTCGCAACACTTTCAACCGCTTCTGCATGAGCACATCATAATCGGAAATGTCCCGCGTCGTCAGACGGAGTTCCTCCAGCCCGACTTTCTCGGCTAATCCAAGCCAGATTTCCGGGAATAAGACCCCTTCCATATCTAAACATGTCACCACCGGCTGTGCCATTCATCCCTCTGTGTGATTATCCATCAAGGACACGAAATTTCCCGTGAAAATTTCAAGCCATCATAAAAGAAAACTTAGCTCAGTCACAACTTTAAAATCCCCGTCTGATTTCGACCGCCTGTGGTTGAGTCTCAGCAACTGGCCAGAATTC
>CBDUWS010000448.1:0-1908 GCA_965370985.1 uncultured bacterium | reverse complement strand
CGGCGAATAGTTTATTTGGTAGAGAGAGGGAAAGGAATCCATGGAGATTGATGATACAAGAGGACAAGGTGGAATCGTAGCCAGGCCTAGCGGGACAAGGAACGACCTGAAATCAGTTGGAAAACCTACCGGTGTTTTGTAACGACCTTTTGAATGAAAGTGTCTATTTCTCGAAAATAGGATTCCCCCCCAACAAACGGCACATCATTGTGGTCAGCACCTGAAACGGCGTACCACCGTTTCGGCTCATGCGCCGCATCAAACACCTGCCTCCCCAAAGCCATCGGCACAATCGAGTCCTGTTCCCCATGGATAACCAGCACGGGGACCTGCACGGAACGAACTTTTTGCACGAGGTTAAATTCCAGATCCATCAACCACCCAGCAGGCAACCCAAAATAATGGTGGTCGGACATGGCCTGAATAGAGGGGAAAGACCCTTCCACAATCAACCCGGCTGCAGGGCGCTGCACAGCAACTTCTCCGGCCACGCAAGAGCCTAACGATCGCCCAAAGAGGATCAGCCTCTCAGCTGAAATCCGTCGCTGATGAATAAGGTAGTCATAACTGGCTAGAGCGTCCTGGTAAAAACCAGCTTCGGTTGGCACTCCCGTACTGCGCCCATATCCTCGGTAGTCAAAGATGAAGACCGAGATTCCACGTTGATACAGTTGCCGTATATTTTCTAAGCGGTGACTCACGTTGCCCGCATTGCCATGACACCAGAGAAGGATAGGCCTGCCGGGCCCAGCATCAATAAACCACCCAAAGACCGTCACCGCATCATCAACCGGAATCCATACCTCTTCTAAGGGCAGCCCACTGAGTTGCGCCCAATTCCGATCATCCCAGGACGACGGCTGGAAAACAAAAATACTTTCGAACATACGTCTATGGTATCAAGAAAGATGGCTTAATGAATCTGGTTGATATTTTGAGCTGCATAGGACTTCAGGTACAATTTGCCTTTCGGTTCATGATCGGCATCAGCATAAGTGGGACAATGTAATAATGGCAACCTACGCAATCGGAGACATTCAAGGATGCATGGGCGCATTGCGCCGGTTACTGGACCACATCAAATTTGATCAGGCTCAAGACTGTCTCTGGTTCGTGGGAGATTTGGTCAATCGCGGCCCCGACTCTCTTGAGGTGTTGCGCTTCGTGAAGCAACTGGGCACCTCTGCGGTGACGGTTTTGGGTAATCACGATATCCATCTTCTCGCGCTGTGGAACCAAATTGCCCAGCCAGGTCGAAAAGACACCTTGCAACCCATCCTGTCCGCACCCGACGCCGAAGAATTGCTCCACTGGCTACGGTTTCGCCCACTGCTCCATGCCGAAAATGGCTTTGTGATGATTCATGCCGGGATGTTGCCATCATGGTCAATTTCCCAGGCAACCGTATTAGCACGCGAAGTCGAGGAAGCTTTGCAGCATGACAACTTCCAAGATGTCTTGCCGGCCATCTATTTTCGAAAAGGTGCAGAACCTTCTCCCAAGGCGCGCACGAAAGAACGATTGGGTTTAACCACGAACGTCTTGACTCGCCTACGTGTGTGTACCAACGAAGGGATTCCAGAGTTTTCATTCAAGGGACATCCGACAGAGGCTCCGCCAGGCTATTTTCCGTGGTTCCAAATTCCCAATCGTGCCACACAAAAGGAAACCATTATTTTCGGCCATTGGTCCGCATTAGGCATCGTCCAAGAAAAACACATCGTGGCATTGGATGGCGGCTGCGTGTGGGGGCGGGAATTAGTCACCATGCGACTCGAAGATCGTCAACTCTTTCGCGTCCCCTGCCCGAACAGATAAAACCTGTCTTTCCTCCATCATCTTTTATCTTTGCGTCAAATCCACCGCTCACCGCGAAAACACCTTCGCCCTAGCCGCACCTCAGAATCA
>CBDUWS010000447.1:0-1910 GCA_965370985.1 uncultured bacterium | reverse complement strand
AGTTAAAAGACCAATCCACGCGGACAGTCAAAAGCGTTGTTTGGTTTGTGAATTCCGCTTCGTTCCATTTCACATAAACCAATCGCCCCTTTAAGCGTTCCCCGTTCCTCCATGAAGCATTGGCCAGCATGACGATTAGCAACGGAATTTAGATGATGGCAACGCGTTGCTTTAAGTCGACACACAGACAGGTCCAATCCAGTCGCTCGGGGTCGAAGTTGTTCTTCTCCTCGAAACAAACCGAAATGTTTCGGCAAATTGCTCAGAAAGCGCGGCAGTCGGGGTTGTCAGGTAGGACAGGGAAATTGGCTTTCGCTTCCTCAGGCGTTCTGGTGTTGTTTTCTGGTTCGGGTGGGACGGGGAAAACCATGGCGGCGGAAGTGATCGCCCGAGAGCTACGAACGAGCCTCTACCGAGTCAATCTTAATCAGGTTGTCAGCAAATATATTGGTGAGACTGAAAAGAATTTGGCTCGGGTTTTTGAGGCAGCGCAGAAGAAGGGTGCGGTCTTGTTGTTGGATGAGGCCGATGCTTTATTGGGAAAACGGAGTGAGGTGAAGGATAGTCATGACCGATATGCGAATATTGAAGTGAGTTATTTATTGAACAAGGTGGAAACCTATCGCGGCTTGGTCATTCTCACCTCAAATCGCAAGGTGGATCTGGATCCAAATGTTATGTGTCGTGTGAAGTACCTGCTAGAGTTTTCTCCTCCCATTCCTTCTCCTCTTTTCCAACCAAGGCGATAATGTGAGGGTGAGTATACGGTGGTTATGGGTGGCTATGCTTGGAGGGAGCATTATGCTCGCGGTTCCAGGTAACGCTAATCTTGCTAGGATTGCTGGGGATGTGGTGGGCCATTTCTTTTCGGCCTTGCTCCTAGCCATTGTGCCGATTGTGGGGTATCGTTTGTTATATAAACACATTGGTGAAAAGGAGATCACCTACATCTTTGCTGCCGCCTGGGTGTATCTTGTTCTTTCTCGATTATTGGGTTCTTAAGGAGGAAGCCAACATGACACGATGGATTGTTCTGTTGCTGGTCGCTTTTTTGATGATGAGTTGCGCAAGGACCTACGAACGTCGAGCTGAATTTATCCCAGAGGAATATGCCCCCTATGAGGGCACGGGCACGGCACGGGTCTGCGGGCAGGCGTATTTGAGCCTGAGCGATGGCAAGCATCATGTGGCCTCTGGCGATCGTGTGGTGTTAGCACCTGTGACGTCGTATACGGAAGAAGCGGTTATGGTCAAAGTCCGACGTGGCCGAAAAATGGTGGATCCTGACCCGGAAGCTATGAAGTTTGAACAACATACGAAGACCGATGCGGAAGGTCGGTTTTGTTTTACTGGTTTGCCTGCGGGAGAATATTATGTGGTGGCTGATATCGCCCTACCTACTTCCACCAAGGAACATCGTGAAAGTCAGCTGGCCCATGCCAAGGCGTTGGTCAATGCCGAGGAAAACGTGTACATTCTTGTGACGCGATAAATCACTGACTAAACCCTTGTGCAGATTATATATTAGGGGTCAGACTCGAATTAAAATCGCATCTGTCGGGAAATAGTGCGTGACCACCAGCCATATCCCAAATATGCGGATATCCCATCCGTTTTTTCAGAATCTACTGTGCCAATGTTTAGGATTCGCCATATCCGTATGGGTCTGCAGGAGGGGAGAAGCTTTATTGCGAGGGCCCTGAAAGTGGGCTACCTAAAGGGCCGTTTAGGTAGCCCAGCAGAACGAATCAATTGTTTACGAAGTTTGTAGGGCCTTTTCGATGTCACCAACTATTTGGGGGGTGAGGGGTTTCTGTTTTGGAGCATATCGGGCAATAACTTCCCCTTGGCGATCCACAAGAAATTTTTGGAAATTCCACTTTATTTCGCCTGTAAACGGGGTGGATTCT
>CBDUWS010000446.1:0-1928 GCA_965370985.1 uncultured bacterium | reverse complement strand
TATTAACAGCATGGGCCAGCGGGAATATTGATGCCCTCACCCTCAAAAACCTCGGTACTGTTCAACGGGTGTTTGCGGACAAGAAAGCCATACCATTTGCGTGCACTATCCATCAAGACAATCAGCGCTAAAAGGGCCACCAATCCCACCAACGTGGCATTAATGCCCATCGTCAGTGTTTGCGAGCTTTCACCTGAAGTGGCACGACTGACAAAGAGGATAAAGAGTTCATAACATCCCGCGAGCGTGATAACGCCAACAAATACCATGGGAATGACGGTGACCCAGAGATAGGCAGTCTTATTCATTTTTATGAGCACGGTCGTGGCAATACAGAGCGCCAGCATTCCCAATAATTGATTGGCCGCGCCAAACATGGGCCAGATGGTTGCAATGCTTCCTGTTCCTATGAGATAGCCCCATGCCCCCACAACGAAAAGACTGGTTCCCAATACTCCTGGCCACCAATTGATTTGTTTAAGCGGGGCGTAGGCTCGTCCTCCCAGTTCCTGGACCAGATAGCGGGCGACCCGTGTTCCTGCATCAATCGTCGTTAAAATAAATAGCGCTTCAAAGAGCAACGCAAATTGATACCAATACGCCATGAGCCCGGACATGCCCGGAAGCCCTGAAAAAATCGAGGCCATCCCGACGGCTAGAGAAACCGCACCGCCTGGTCGTCCGGAGACATCAACCTCCACCATGTTTGAGAGTTGTTCAATATGTTTAGTGGGAAAACCCATGGTCTCCAAAGTTTCAATTGAGAGATGAGTGTTGATGGCGAAATAATCACCGGGAACCAATAGGCATGCGGCGATGAGAGCAATCACGCCCACGAAACTTTCTAAGAGCATGGCGCCGTATCCCACAATAGCTTGGGATTCCCGGCTGATGAGTTTGGGGGTTGTGCCTGATGATACAAGCGAATGAAAACCAGAGATGGCCCCGCACGCGATCGTGATAAAGAGAAATGGAAAGAGTGTGCCGGGAATGATTGGGCCGTTTCCGCTAATAAACTCTGTCGTTCTGGGCATTTCGATGGTGGGGGCTAACAGAATGACTCCCACTCCTAGCAGGGCAATTACACCTAATTTCATGAAGGTGGACAAATAATCCCGAGGGACCAAGAGGATCCAAACGGGGAGAACGGACGCCAGAAACCCATACGAGGCGAGGCACCAAGTCAGCGTGGTGCGGTCCCACAAAAACCATTCCGCCCACTCCGACTGAGCCACGATTCGACCAAAGATAATCGTGAAGACCAATAAAGCCAAGCCAATGAGCGTCATTTCTCCGACTTGTCCGGGGCGAAATTTTTGTAAATACAGCCCCATGATAAAGGCGATGGGTATCGTCATGACAATGGTAAACGTGCCCCAGGCATTGTCATATAGTGCATTGACAACAGCCAGGCCTAACCCGGCTAGCGCCACGACGACGATAAAGAGGACGGCTACGGCAGTCGCTAACCCGGTAATGGGTCCCAATTCAGCATGGGCGATTTCTGGGAGCGAGCGCCCATTCCGACGCATGGACGCCACGAGAATAATGAAATCCTGTACCGCTCCGGCCAGCACAGCGCCAATGACGATCCACAAGAATCCTGGAAGAAAGCCAAATTGTGAAGCTAGCACCGGACCAAGCAATGGGCCTGCTCCGGCAATGGCGGCGAAATGGTGGCCAAAGAGAATATATTTATTGGCGGGATAAAAATTGGTCCCGTCTTCCAACCGATATGCCGGTGTGCGGCGGCGGTCGTCCAATTCCATGACGCGTCGGGCCAAAAATCTTCCGTAAAACCGATAGGCCAGCACGTAGAAACACGAAGCCGCGACGACGAGCCACAAGCCATTCACTTTTTCATGAGGATTGAGGAAGCCGACAACGTGGCCAAATGCGATAGCACAGAGGATTGCCAGACTAACCCA
>CBDUWS010000445.1:0-1954 GCA_965370985.1 uncultured bacterium | reverse complement strand
AACCAAAACCTTAGCAAGCCCCCCTCAGTTGTCCAACTTGTTCTGAATCGGAACAAACAATTTTATTGGAGCCTGGTAGTATGGTTTTGTGGGGTAATTATTGGGGGTTGGTCAAGAGAGCGTCAGGCATGAAAAGAGACGAAGGGGAGTTCATTTATTCTCCCTTCCCACCCTGTCAGACTTTTTTCACCTTTTTCCCCTATATCCTCCGTCCTTTTCCTTCGTTTCTTAGCGTTCCTCTTAAATTTTCAGACTCCTTAGGTCCTCTGGTTGAAAGAGTTTACAGCTAAAGAGTCCCTCGGTCTTCCCGGCAGCTCCATTTACTTTCAAAAAGGGAGAACGAAATCCAGCATTGGATAGCAAGTCTAGAAAACCAGACTTGATGAAGAGAGTGGAATACTCCTTGCTTTTCCTGGGATATCATGCCTGCTCAATGCAGGCAAAGATGGCAACGCTAAACCATAAACAAAAGGGGGATGTCATGGGCCTAAGTCACTGGACAATAATATTTCTAGCCCTATTTTTTGTCGGTTGTGAGTCGACAGCAGGACTGCGTGGGCCATCTCAATTTGGTCGGCAAGCAGAAGGCCAGCCAACCCTGAGTTTCCTACCCGTTTCGATTCCTCCTTCCATGTATTCGAAGGGGGACAAACCTCCTCGGCCTGTGGGGCTCAACAAGCTCCGCTTTTCACCGCCCGATTTACGCAAGGCCAACTTCTTGACGGACTCACGGCGGGTGGATCCCTTTCAAACGGTTTTATTCCGTTACGATAGTTGGGAGATCAATGCGGACGTCCGTGACCAGTTGAATACCACCGCTCAATGGATGAATCAGCTACCCAAGTACGGCTTACGAATCGAGGGCCATACCGACGTGCGGGGGACGGAAAGCTACAACATGATCTTAGGAGCCAAGCGTGCTCATGCTGTTAAGGAATATTTAGCTCATTTAGGAATTCCAAACCATCGACTTGAAACAGTTTCCTACGGTCAAGAATTGGTGTCTTGCGACATCGACGACGAGCGGGGCTGTCATCAATATAATCGCCGCGCCGAATTTGTGATTCAATAAGAAAGGGGCCAAGCCATAACATTTTTTCGTTAGCCAAAATATATGTCTGACAACATGCAAAAAAGGAGGTAAGGTTTGATGTACGAGGATAACATGCAGATCGTGACGGTAGGAGTCAGTGATTGGATCGTGAAAGAGGAAGACGGTCAGTATTTTAACCGCCCAGAGGGCGAATATGGAGTGTGGCAACTTGGCATCCCACCCGGTACTCTAATGGCCGAAGTAGACTGGACCTTTCGAAATTGATTACCCCCCCACCCCGATTCGGCACCCCCCCAAGTGGGGGTTTCGAACTAGGGGGCCCACGCTCTCACAACATCGCCCAAAACCAAATTCGTGATGAGACGGAATGCTGCGCTTACGACGGGGCAACAAAGTGCTCTAGGTTCAACGTTGCTGCAAACACCAAAGCCCCACACCCGAAGATGTGAGGCTCAATGGCAAACGAATGTGATCTGATTTTGGTAGGGCAGGCATTCCTGCTCTTGCGCGAATACCAGGCGTCGAATCCCGCTGGTGTGGGGAAATTTATTTTATGATGCCCACACTTGCCCTAAGAGTACTATTAACCGGATTTTTTGTAGGGAAAGAGGAGAATTTCAGAGAAGTAGGTAGAGATCAAGTCTGGAATCAGGGTAAAGAATGGATAGAGTGCGGCGGTAAACATGCCAAGAATTATTAGAATGAAAAAAGCGGGTACAGAGGCAATTACCCATTTAACCATGAAGAAAACCATAGACAGAAATGGCATTCTAATGTCGGTGACTGTTACTCCGCTCGTTCCCTGAATTTCCATAAAACTCTCCCAATAAGAACCCTAACCATTACTCATCTTTCTTGAGAATGTCAGGGTATTATTAGGGATACACTTCGGTTACTTCA
>CBDUWS010000444.1:0-1978 GCA_965370985.1 uncultured bacterium | reverse complement strand
CAATATCCAAATCCTATGCCTTGGGTTTTACACAACTTCGTTCACCACGCAATTGGCAGAGGCGATAGCGGAGAGTACTGGCCCAGAATTGGAATGATTCTTCGACGTCATCCCATTCTGAAGTGACTCCTGACAAAGATTTTGCACCTCCACGACGATCCACAGCAGCGGCTAAAAGAATCCCAAGTTCTGCATCGGTAATTTTGGCTTCTACGCTAGCGCTGCCAACATACGTTCCCGTTCCTGTGGCGAGCGATTTTGTACCGGAAACGACATATCCTGTTGGAAGGACACTGGAGATCGTATCTAATATCACATTTGAGGACCTGGCTTCTGTCAGTGCCACACTAATACGCATGACATGAGGACCGGGCTCACGGACAACCCGGTAATCCGCCAATAAGCCATCCCGTATTTTGCCAAAGAGGAGCGAGGTTAAACGGAGGCGTTCTTCTGTTGGAATATTACGTAGAGAAGACCCCTGTCCCATCCAAAGTTGGACCGGATCAATCATAACCTTGGTATATTTTTTCCAATCCGCAATGGGGTTCACATATCGCTGAAGAGCTTCAAAATCCCCGGAACCTTCCTGAAGTATTGAATAATCATCCAGAAATCCTGCCGTGACCACATCGTTTGCCTGTTGAGTCGTCGCACATGCTCCCATCAGAACAAGAGAAACAACCAATGCTAATCGACATACCATAAACATGAAAAACTCCTTTGTGCTAATGTCCGAATTGATCTATTTGGACAAGGACATCATTGAACTGTAAAAACCTGTATTTCAGGTGACTGATAGTATTAGGCGAATTTGGGAATGCGTGCAGTGTCTGGATTCGCCAAGCGTCATGCCCGCAGTTTTTTGGCAGGCATCCATCCCCATTTTGTCATACCTGCGTGTTTGTGAGCTTGCCCCTGTAGTCTTTGGCAGGGGCAGGTATCTATTTCACTCTTTCGTCATCCCCGCAAGTAATTAGCGGGGATCCATCTTTGCAGTGACAGGGCACAGATAGATTCCCGATTACAAATGTCGGGAATGACAGCAATGCGGAGAGATTCCTTCCCCCAACTCCACGAAAGCAGGCTCTCCGCGAGGATGACGGAGTAAGGATGCACGGGCCACAACCAAGTCCACCTATACTTGAATGCTATCCTACAATGTCTGAGAGATGGAGTCTAAACATTTACAATTTTCGATCTTCCTAGCCCATTGCTTGTAAAGGGTGGAATGCGGATAGACTCTTCAGACATGGACATGGGTAGCTATTGTTACTTCAGGACACTGACCGAAAGACTTGTCCTGATGGTCGTGAATACAGAGGTTTCAGACAATTCTGAGTTTGGTGTCGTGAGAGACGTTCCGTGAGAAAAGCAATTCTAAGATTTTCCCTACCCCTTTGTCTGTTCCTTGTCGTTGTCAATTTTTCCCTTGGCCTGGCAGACACAGTAAAAAAGCACAAGCCCGTGGTGGCGGTCACCAACTATCCACTGCTGTACTTCACGGAAAGGATCGGCAACGACCATGTCGAAACAATTTTTCCTATTCCACCAAATGTCGACCCGGCCTTTTGGAATCCTCAACCCGACGGGGTCCTCGCCTATCAATCAGCTGACGTGATTTTATTGAATGGGGCCACCTACAGCAAATGGCTGGATAAGGTGACCTTACCAAGAAGAAAATTAGTTGATTCGTCATATGCCTTCAAAGCCAAGTACATCCCCATACAGGAAAGGACCACCCACCGACATGGGCCGCAAGGGAAACATGCTCATGCCGGCCTGGCCTTCACAACCTGGATTGATTTCCAACAGGCAATCCAACAAGCCGAAGCGGTGCTCAAAGCTCTAGTCAATCTCAGCCCGCAATACGAGAAATCATTCGAAAAGAATTTCTCGGACTTGAAAAACGACCTGCTCGATTTGGATCGACGCCTTGAGCAAATCGTGGCGAACAACCGGGCGCAGCCACTGGTCG
>CBDUWS010000443.1:0-1980 GCA_965370985.1 uncultured bacterium | reverse complement strand
CGTCAAGGGGTTGTGCAGACTTTCGTGATCCAACTGCTGTTTTTAGGTTAAAGCAATCGGAGAATAATTGGTGCCGGAGGCCGGACTTGAACCGGCACAGCCCTTTCGAGCCGAGGGATTTTAAGTCCCTTGCGTCTGCCTGTTCCGCCACTCCGGCATGGTCCAGGTAAGTGCGCTGACTGTACCACTCCCTCTAAATCGGTGCAAGATTTTCGTGAGCAATTTCTGAAGTCTCGACACGATACGTAGGTTAATTGATTGCTAGGATTTCATACCAACTTGAGGGCTCACGCTTTTACAAAAAAAAGGAGGATGCAATATTGCGCATCCTCCTTTTCCCGGCTCTTAGACCTCATTGCAATCCCAATGAGATAAATGGTGAATCTACGACTGATTCATTCGAACCACCATATGACTCCGACGATTTTCTTGATAACAATCTTCATTATTATTTTGACAGAAGGGCCGTTCTTTGCCATACGACACAATCTTGACCCGATTGGCTTGGACACCCAAATTGACTAAATATTCCCGCGCGGCTTCTGCTCGTTTTTTCCCCAGAACAAGATTATAGTCTTGAGTCCCTCGTTGGTCACAATGTCCTTCAATCGTCAAAGCTTTTTCAGGATTAGCATGCAACCATTGGGCATCTTCTTCTAGATACCTCGCACTCTTGGAGGAAATACTCCAACTGTCAAAGGCAAAATAAATATCCTGCACACGGCCTTCAGGACCACCGCTCGTATTGCCCATCGCCAGAGACTCACCTTTTGACTCTCCCATTCCCATAGGACGAGAATCCTTATTCCCATTAGCTTGCGCAATTTTCATATCGGGATTGATATGATTCAGTGAAGGCCCCCCGTTTTCCTTTACATACGCTTGCGCCCATTTTTCAGGATTACCCTCCATTGATGACGCACTTTCGCCATTACTAGATGACTCGGCTTTGGAAGGATCACCGTAAAAATCTTGACTACCCCTTTTTTCTCGCAGATACGCATTCGCCCAAGCTTCTGGGTCCGGATTGCTCGCATTTGCAGAACCACTCCCAAACCCCGTCACGGCTCCATGATTGGGGCCGGAACCATCCACACCGCCAAATTGGCGCCCATAATCTGATCCGCTACCTGGCACTAATGGAGTTCCGTCAATCGCCGCCATTTCTGATTTCATTTCCTCATTATTCTTTGCCATTCCCTGGCTAGATTGGATATACGGGTTATTTCCATCCACCATTCCTCCTTGAAATGTGGTGCCGTCGGCATTAAGAGTTCCACCATTAGTAGGGACACTAGTCACAGACCCATTCATTTCTTCCTCTGAACCCATCCCCTCGCCTTCTGAGTTTGCCCCATATTTGACGGCATGCCCACTACACCCCGAGGCCATAAATATCCCCAAGAGGATAGCAAGAAAAAGCCTATTGTTGTTTTGACTCACACTCATGAGATCCTCCTGGTATAAATAATTGCCGGGTTCATTTGGTTTCTATCCGCCTTTCAACAACCTTTATTGAAATTATCACTAGCTTCAAACAGCAATTCTGTCGTCTTTCCTAGGACCGATGAATAGGCCTACTATGAAACTTTTCGGCAGATCGGCCCAGATCTTAAGGAATCACCACAAAATAGCAAAATAGACCAGTACATCTAGAAACGGCTGCGAATCCACACGCGTCAAAGACTCTTTTGACAACTTGTGGATACCCCTCGCAATAACCAATAGGAAAAGCGAGGGAGACAAGAATTTTCAGAAAAGAGCTAGGAAGAGAAAGAAGTCATGCCCCCTCTGGGGATCGGCGTCGATCCCTGTTTAAATGAGATCGGAGAATCGCAAAAAGGCAGAAAGACTCGTGGAATCCTCGCCGCCATTGAAAGGGAGGAGAACTCGCTAACTTAGAAATGAGGTCAAGAAATGAGAAATAAATAAGCCAAGCATCACTCAGTGACTACTCGGAGGCGAGGAGGGAAGCACCAC
>CBDUWS010000442.1:0-1993 GCA_965370985.1 uncultured bacterium | reverse complement strand
TTGGGTTCACAGACATCACATTGGCACATGCGACGGAGAGAGGTGTAGGAGTAAATTCCGGTGTCGTGCCCATCACTCCATTTGATGCGGAAGGCATAACGTCCAACAGGTTCAATATCCTCTAACAAAATCAGCAACGGAATCGAATCGGGCTTCAAGCGCAATTCTCCTGTCCATTCATCGGTACAGGCTGCACAGGGGCAATGTTGGCGAAGATACCTCACTGGGTAGATCCCTTTATGATTATCACTCCAAGTGATACTCAAGACTCCCTTGTCGAACCATTCCATATCTATTGGTTCAAGCGGACGTTCATTTGTCATCAGATTTGATTCTTCTCGTTTTCAATTTAGAAAACCCACTGTTCAAATGTTGGAAGTGATTTTCCTACGACCGCATGGAAATAGGCTTCCATCGCCGTTTCGACCTCTATACGTACACTCCCAATAGCCTTTAAGCGAGATAAGCGTGGCAAAGACAAGCGCCGCGCTTGCTCAATAAAGGCCACACTCCCCTTGGATAGAGACAGCATCTGACCCACCCCTCGCTGACCACATTCCTCGCAAACCACTCCTCCTAACCGAGGGGAAAACCACTGAAGCATGCGTTGATTCGCTGGTTTCCCGCATTCCGTGCAGGAATCAAATTGAGGACGAAACCCCGTATAACCCAGTACGTGAATTTGAAACAACAGCGTTATGAGAGCCACGTCTGCTTCCGGCCTCAAAGATTCCAGCCCATGAACGAGGGCCAAAAACATTTCGTGATTCGGGTCACGGTCCACGGTGATGGATTCCACCATCCGAACCATTCTGGCTGCCGCAGTCATGACCATTAAATCCTTTCGAATCGAAGCATAGCTCATGACCAGATCAATCTGGCTAATCTGTCCTAAGGCTTCTGGTGTTTTTTGAAAGAAGGTCAAATCGACGAGGCCAAATGGTTCAAGCACGCCTCCGAATCGCGTTTTCATACGGCGAGCTCCACGGGCCACGCCACGAATTTTTCCAAGATTGGGAGAATACACGGTCACAATGCGATCCGCATCCCCCCACTTTTGGCTTCGGAGAATGACCCCTCGGGTTCGGACTAGCGGCATCGTGATGCTCTCATAAGAGGATCCGAATCATCATGAAATCGCATGGCCTTACAAGCCATACCCTAAGTCAGTGAGGATTCGGGGGTCATCCCTCCATCCTTCCTGAACCTTCACCCACATCTTGAGGAAAATTTTCATGGCAAAGAGTCGTTCCATTTCTTCACGAGCCTGTTGCCCAACGTCTTTAAGTCGCCGTCCGGCCTTGCCAATAACAATCCCTTTTTGACTGGCCTTATCGACCAGAATGACGGCATGAATCGTGGTCAACTTCTTGGTTTCCTGAAACTCCTCTATGAAAACACCTACGGCATACGGTAATTCGGCATGAGTCGAAGCCAGGATTTTTTCACGGATAATTTCCCCTGCCATTTGGCGCATTGATTGATTCGTTAAAAAATCTTCCTCGTACATCAAGGTTGCCGAATCTGACAGACACGCAAATGTCAGTTCTACCAGTCGAGGGACATTCAATCCGGTTTTTGCTGAGATGGGAACAATCTCCGTCCATGGATATCGGGTTCGATATTGCTCAATCATTGGTAGCAAGCGGGACTTGGCGACAACATCCGATTTAGTCAATAACAGAAACACAGCCTGAAATGGTCGATCTTTGTTTGCCTGTGTCACCTGGTCAATAACAAATTGATCACCAGGGCCTGGAGGCACTTGACTATCCACAAGGACATAGACCACATCAGAATCCGTCAAAATACCTAACGCAGCTTGTACCATTTGGGCATTGAGTCGATGATGTGGCGTATGGAGGCCAGGAGTATCAACCAGCACAAGTTGCCCTTCAGGGTAATGCCCTACACCCAAAATCGGCATTCTGGTTGTCTGAGGTTTATCGGAAACAATCGCGATTTTTTCTCGCACTAATGCATTAAGCAATGT
>CBDUWS010000441.1:0-1996 GCA_965370985.1 uncultured bacterium | reverse complement strand
CCATCCCTGCATTGATGCGATGAGCCAGACAGCCTGCTCCAAATCCGTTGTCGATATTCACCACTCCAATGCCGGATGAACAGGCATTCAACATGGTGAGCAATGCCGCAAGGCCGCCAAAATTTGCTCCATAGCCCTGACTGGTTGGTACGGCCACGATCGGTTTTTCGATTAAGCCTCCCACCACACTCGGTAAGACCCCATCCATTCCGGCTACGACAATAACCACATGGGCTTGATGGAGAATGGTCTGCCGGTCGAGCAGGCGGTGTAACCCAGCGACCCCGACATCATAGAGTGTTTGCACGTGGCTCCCCATGACTTCTGCGGTCACCCGAGCTTCCTCGGCTACGGGAATATCAGATGTTCCCGCTGATACGATCACGACAAAGCCTTTTCCGGTCCGTTGCGTGTCGGAGACCGACACGATCCGAGCCACTTCATGATAGACGGCCTTTCGGGAAAGACGCTTGAGATTCTTAGCGATGGTTGGTGAGACGCGAGTCGCTAAAAACGGGCCACCGGATTTGAGGAGTTGGCGGGCGATGGCCGTGATTTGTCCCGGCGTTTTGCCTTCGCACAAGATGACTTCGGGAAACCCTTGCCTGAGGGATCGATGGTGATCGACCGACGCAAATCCCAAATCTTCAAATGGCAGCGTACGGAGTTGGCGGATAGCTCCTGGAACAGAAACCTTCCCTGATTGAACACGTTGGAGCAGATGAGCCAAACGGTCCTGATTCATGAATGACCTGTTGATTTAAAGGCCGCAAGGCTCGAGGAAAAGAGCGAATCCGTCTCGCCTTTGGCTGTGCGAGACATAAGATCACTGACAATATGCCGAGGATTCCGTCCTTCAAACACCACATGAAACACGCCTTGTACGATTGGCATATCCACCTGATGCTGTTTGGCTAATGCCAGGGCCGCCCCGGATGTCGTGATGCCTTCGGCGACTGTGCGGGTGCTGGAACGGAGGGTTGCCATATCTGTCCCTTTGGCGAGTTGCATGCCGACCTGATAATTGCGGCTCAGGGTGCCCGTGCTGGTTAACACCAAATCGCCCAACCCTGATAATCCATAAAAGGTCGACGTATCGGCACCCATGGCTTGGCCCAATCGAATCATTTCAGCCAACCCTCTCGTGATGAGGGCTGCCCGGGCATTGGCACCCAACTCCAAGCCGTCCACAATGCCCGACGCAATAGCCATGACATTCTTGAGAGACCCGCCCAGCTGGGCGCCAATCATGTCGCGACCGGCATAGACACGAAACTGCGGGGTGAGAAACACTTGTTGGAGCCGGTTGACTAAATTGGAATCCCGTCCGGCTAATAATATCGTGGTCGGTTTCCAGCGACAGACTTCGGCGGCGAAGCTCGGGCCGGAGAGAACCGTGAGCCAGGTGTGCCATGCATGAGGCAAATGCCCTTCGACCACCTGACTCATTAAATGTAGCGTGCCTTCTTCTATGCCTTTTGTGGCGATGGTGATGGGCAGGGGGGTTTTTAGAAAGGGGCGAAGTTGCGTCACGATGTTGGCCATCGTGTGAGAGGGGACAGCGAGCACGATGAGATCCGTACCGTGAAGGCAGTCCGGCAAACTATTCATAGCTTGAATGGAATTAGGAAGCACCACATCGGGAAGATACCAGGTATTTTCGCGTCGGGTTTGAATACTCTCCACCACTTCGGGTTCATATGCCCAGAGACGAATATTAAACCCCTTGGTCGCGAGCAAATGAGCCAACGCCGTACCCCAAGCACCGGCTCCAATAACAGAAATCACGCGAAGGGCTGAAGGTGCCACGTTATATCCTTTGAAAGGTGGAAGTTAATCGGATGGTGTTGGATCGCATTGGTCCATGGACCAACGGGGTGAATGAGAAAAGAAGGAATCAAAATGATGTGAGGGACAACTATTCTTAGTAAAGAAGAGGATGTGATATTCTTAGGGAAATTATAGAAATGAAGATGAAATTGGTCAAATATTTCTT
>CBDUWS010000440.1:0-1998 GCA_965370985.1 uncultured bacterium | reverse complement strand
ACCACTAGGGCCGGCCAAACCCGCGTCGGTTGCGGGCATGCCATCGCCGTTGTATCCCGAATCACCTGTTCCCGCAACCGTGGTGATCACTTGAGTGTCGATATCCAGCATGCGAATTCGATTATTGCTTTGATCGGCAATATACAAATGCGATCCATGTAAGGCCAACGCCACCGGCTCATTCAACGTGGCTGAAATTCCTGGCCCACCATCGCCACTCCACTTAGTCTGTCCTGTTCCAGCTACGGTTTGGATCATTCCGGTCTGAGGGTCGACCCGACGAATACGGTGATTCAAGGTATCAGCAATGAACAGCGCCCCAGCCTTATCGACCACAACGGCCGAAGGAAAATTCAATAGGGCCTGAGTCGCTAATCCACCATCTCCGGCGAATCGATCTCTTCCCATACCTTGTCCCACAATATATCGAACCGTTCCGCTTAAATCGGGTGTTTGCGTGTAAGCTCGGCCTGGAATATCTTCAAGATCGGCAAGCGGATCTGCTTCATCGGCCGGCTCATCACTCACGACCGGAGGGGGACTACTCTCAGCACTCATTGATTGGTAAGAGATAGATCCAGCAACTGTTTCCATCAGACCCGATGACCGCATGACCCGCCGAATGGCATGGTTTTCTGAATCGGCAATAAACAGATTCCCATCAACATCGAAGCAAAGATTTTTTGGCTCATTCAGACATGCGGTTGTCGCAAGGTTGCCATCTCCGCTATGACCAGGCTCTCCGCTCCCCGCCACGGTGACGATCATTCCCTTCGGGGATTGATCCATCATGCTACTAACTCTTTTAACTGTTTGACTATCTGATCGCCCATTTCTCGAGTCCCAAGGAGTATGGTTCCAGGACCTTCAATATCTTTGGTTCGATACCCTTGCTCCAGCGTCTTTTGGATGGCGGCTTCAATCCATTGCGCTTCTTTGGGTAAATGACATGCATAGGTCAGCATCATCCCCACGGAAGCCATCATCCCAATAGGATTCGCAAGATTCTTTCCAGCAATATCCGGGGCACTGCCGTGAATGGGCTCAAACATTCCTACCGTCGCACCCACGCTGGCTGACGGGAGCATGCCTATCGAGCCGGTCAGCATGGCTGCTTCATCGCTTAATATATCCCCAAACAAATTTGTCGTAACAATGACATCGAATTGTTTCGGATATCGGACCAATTGCATCGCACAATTGTCCACGTACATATGCCGCAATTCAACATCGGGATACTTCTCATGGACTTTGATGACCTCCCGACGCCATAGCTCGGAAGACTCCAAAACATTGGCCTTATCGATGGAATGCACTAAACCTCGTCGTTTTTTCGCCGCCTGAAACGCCACATCGGCAATCCGACGAATTTCTTCCGTCGTATACACTTCCGTATTGAACCCCCGATGCCCGGTCGCGGTTTTTTCGATTCCTTTCGGTTTTCCGAAATAAATACCGCCTGTTAACTCGCGTACGACAAGGACATCAATGCCATCAATCACCTCGGGCTTGAGGCTGGAGGCTTCGATCAAGGAAGAATACATTTTTGCTGGTCGAAGATTGGCAAAGAGACCGAGTTGTTCCCGCAATCCTAATAGGGCTCGCTCGGGCCGTCGCTCATACTCCAACCCTTCCCATTTCGGGCCGCCCACGGCCCCCAAGAGCACCGCATCACTGGATTTTACTAAATCCAACGTTTCCTCAGGTAGCGGAAATCCTGTCGTATCAATGGCCGAACCTCCAACTTGTGCAGAGGTCAATTCAAACGTGTGCCCGCAGACTTGTCCAACTGTCTCAAGAACCCGAACCGCTTGTGGCATGATTTCAGGACCGATCCCATCACCGGGCAAGACCGCAATTCGTGTATTCATCATTCCTCCCAAAAAACAATAATCGATAAAAATAGCGAGATCGCTATGAACGATCTCTCGCTTGTCATCAACCGATTCGTGAAAACTCCGCGTTTAGGATGAGGGAATGTTGAAAAAAGCCGCCAGC
>CBDUWS010000439.1:0-2027 GCA_965370985.1 uncultured bacterium | reverse complement strand
GAAGTACGCTCCGCGCGTCAAAATCGCTGCGGCCTTGCTGGACGACTTTTTTGATCATTCCCGTCGTCTACTGATATTGAATTCTCCTAGGGCATATACTGGCTTTTTGCCAGAAATGTTCAACAGGCCCATTCGATGACTAGAAACTCTCCTGCTCATTAATGAATTGCCGCGCGCTCAAGAGATCCTCATGTGAACATACCTTCTTCTCGATCAGCACATGCTCAACTGCTGCGATTCGCGCCATGACTTCTGGGAGCATCATATCGAGTCTTTCGGTCAGGGCGTCTAATGTTTCAGCGTCATTGTGAGCCGCACGAGAGGAAGCCGTTCGGCGTAGTTTTTTCGGTTGGCTCTTAGGCTTTAATCCTTTACTTGAATTTTTGTTTTTTGGAGCCATACCATCCTCCGGTGTGAAACCATTCGTCTTTGCCAGGCCGTCGGCAACCATTGCCTCAACCCTGCCTGTCTCAAATAGATTAAGAGACTATACAATAATCTCCATCCTTTTCCCAGAATGAGGAGGCCAGGCTTTTGTTGATATTGACCAACAGCCCTTGCAAGTGTCATATGCACTAACAGAAGTGCGGCCATCATTCGCTTAGATGGCCAAATAGACAACACCCCCCCCTCTTACTCGATGCCATTCCTCTGATGGCGAAACACATACCCATTTCACATCTTGCTCTTCCAATAGGTCGTTATGGCATACTCGTACCTAAGTTGAGGAACAGATTCATCCTTTCACAAGGGGGTATCTTATGGGGCCAACGAAGGCTGTAGTAAAAGATGGCGGCATCTATGATGCCAAAACCGGAAATCTGATCAAGGATGGGCTCACTACCCATGAGGCCATTCATGATTATGCGGCTCATCATTATCTTGTCCTTCCTGTTGTGAATAAAACCTGCCAACCGTGGTTGCTCGATGGCCAACCGATTTTTTGTTTGCGGGGCACCCGGTATGAAAATCTCCAAGACGAGGTGCTGCACTTAGCGCGCTGTCCGGATTGTGGCGGTATGGGCATCCGGGATGACGAACCGATAGTCGAATCCGACTGTATCCGATGCGTGTCCTGCGGCCATGAGTTTGATACCCGGTTGGAAATGATGGAAAGCTAGTGTTTCCTTTCCACCTAGAATCCTAGCATTTTCTTTCCTGTGCTTTTGCTTTCAACGATGCCGTTGAAGTGCAATTCTTTGAAAGTCGCCGGTTGCCTAACTTCGTTGAATCTTTTCTAGCACCATGAAGCCCTTAGGAATCACTCCCAAGGCTCCCCATTCCATGGAAGGACGTATGCAAAAAACACGAATTATATGTACAACCGGCCCGGCAACCGAATCCTATGAGATGTTGCGTAAGATGTATGACGCGGGCATGAACATTGTTCGTTTAAATATGTCTCATGGCACCCACGAATCTCATGCCAAAGTCATCCAACACATCAAGACCCTCAATAAAAAGGTGGAATTTCCTATTCCTATTCTGTTGGATACACAAGGCCCGGAAATCCGGACAGGAGACTTGCCTATCGATCTGAATTTGCAAAGTGGCACAATTGTTTCCATCTCCGCGCGAGGGCCGGTGGATGTGGAAGAAAGTTCTATTCACATCGACTATGCCGATTTATTAGAGACGGTCAATGTGGGCGATAAGATTACCGTCGATAATGGATTGATTAATTTTGAGGTTTTGGAAAAAACCGGTCCACTCATGCAATGCCGCGTTCTGGATGGAGGCATCTTGAAAAGCAAACGCCATGTGAATTTACCAGGAATCCGGGTCAATCTCCCGGCCATTACTGAAAAAGACGAAAAAGATATTCGCTTTGGCCTCGCACGGGATGTGGACTTTATTGCCCTATCTTTTGTCCGTGAAGCTGATGATATCCGGCAATTACGCCACATTCTGGGAGACAAAGCCGGGCGGGTAAAAATTATAGCAAAGATTGAGGATCAAGAAGGCGTGCGCAATCTGGAAGAGATTATCCAGGAAGCGGATGGCATTATGGTGGCTCGTGGAGATTT
>CBDUWS010000438.1:0-2030 GCA_965370985.1 uncultured bacterium | reverse complement strand
ATTCCAACCAATTGCCACGGAAATGAAGGGGTATGTACCATTTTGGTGGTGGATGATGATAAAGCCATGAGAGCCTTGTTGGTCGATGTCCTCCAGGAGAATGGCTGTCGGGTGGTGGAATCCCATGATGGGAAGGGGGCGTTGGCTGCCCTTCAGGCTGTCACGCCCAAGGTGATCGTCACTGATTTGAAGATTCCTGATGGCGGCTATCCATATTTGCGGTTATTGAAAGCCTCGGCCCCCAAGAGTTCTATTGTGGTCGTGACGGCCTATGGCGATAGCCAATCTAAGGCCAAGGCGCTAGAATGTGGGGCCCAAGGATATTTTGAAAAACCCCTTCACCTGAAGGATTTGAAAAGATGGATTTCCCAAGTGTGTATGGTGAGTCCGTGTGGGAATATTTAGTTATGAATAGAAAATGTGTACTTATGACAGGGAGGGAGAATCGATACGATGGCCGGATCGTATACGTCAACTGAGTCTAGGGGGTTTGATGTTGAACAGATACTTCACGCTCGCATTGAGGGTTTGAAATTATTAGCGCATCATCTGGATGAGCCCGTCGTTATTTTTAATCCTCAGATGGAATTGGTCTATGCCAATCCGTCGGCGGATAAATTAGCCAAGAACTGCCCCTTAATCCCTTCGCAATCAACGCTTCCCTTCGATTCGGGCTTTTTCGAAGAGCCTCCCTGTGAACCTTGTCCCGCGACGCATCTATTTAAGCCAAGCGATCAAAGCCACCTTATTTCATCCAGTCCTTTATCTTTTGCCGAGGCACCTGCTATGTGTCCGTTACCACGTGCAGTGCCAATGCGAGGTGAGATGGGCACGATGCATTTCGTGGTACTTATGGGGGCTCGTGGCGGTGAAAGTGTTGTCGCGTTTCCGCAAGCCCTAGAGGAATCGGTCTTTCCTGGCCAGCAGAGCCCCCCTTTAGAAGAGGTACCGAGCAGGACGATCATTGGTGAAAGTGAGCCAATCCAACGGTTGGTGGAAATGATTCAATTGGTCGCCGCAAGTGGGGCCACCGTATTGATTCAAGGAGAAAGTGGAACGGGAAAAGAACTCGTGGCCAAAACCATCCATGCCTTGAGTCGTCGACGAGCCCTGCCCTTTGTGGTGGTGGAATGTAGCTCGTTGCCTGAAACCTTGCTGGAAAGCGAATTATTCGGCCATGTGCGAGGCGCGTTTACTGGAGCGGTGGCTGACCGCAAGGGGTTATTCGAAGAAGCCGAAGGGGGCACGATTTTTTTGGATGAAATTGCTGATACGACTCCGGCGTTCCAAGCACGGTTGCTTCGCGTGTTGCAGGAAGGCGAAATCAGGCCGGTGGGGAGTAATCAATCCATCAAGGTGAACGTACGAGTGATCTCAGCCGGGAATAAACCCCTTGAAGAGTTAGTGAAAGCGAAGACGTTCCGGGCAGATTTGTATTACCGGTTGGCGGTGCTGCCATTAACGGTGCCTTCATTGCGGGAACGCAAGGAAGATATTCCTTTATTGGTTGGGCATTTCTTGCGATGGTCGGCACAAAAACATGGACGTGCTCCAATGAGTGTGAGCCAAGAGGCACAGTTGGCGCTGGTTCAACATCAGTGGCCGGGCAACGTTCGTGAGTTGGAAAATGTGATTGAACGAGTAGTGGTGACCTGCAATCATTCTATTCTTGGGCCTGAGGATCTATTTATTGAGCATAAAGGAAGGCAAGAAAAAAATGATTTGAATAGAATTGGAAAAGTTGCTCGACAGGAGGCCGAACGAAGCCAAATTCTGCAAGCGCTCCGTGATGCCAAGGGCGATAAAACGCGTGCTGCCCGACTTCTGAGTATTAGTCGTTCAAGCCTCTACAACAAGTTACGAGACTACAAAATTTCGTAAATGTCAGTATTCCTGCCCTAAATCGCCCCACTTCCTGCTGACAGGCGTCCCGTTTTTTGGACACATAAGTTGTTGAAAAAATTTAGGTATTGATGAGCCAATCTGTTTATGCCCAAGACTGTGGAAATTTGGACTGCGACCCTCTTCTG
>CBDUWS010000437.1:0-2034 GCA_965370985.1 uncultured bacterium | reverse complement strand
GTTTGCACGAGACGGCTGGCGGGGGATTTGAGGGGCAGCACAATTGGGGACTTGTGCCCAGGCAGAAAAATCCGTTCGTCTTTTTCACCCTTCGCTTTGGCTAATCCACAAATAGCGACCTTCGACAGTCCCAGGCCAGTTATCGCCTCCATTGCCGCACCTAATTGGCCAATCCCGCCATCAATGACAATCAAATCCGGTTCAGGCAACACCTTCCCGGCCTTGGCCGCCAACGTGCCTCCGTACCGACGCTTGACCACTTCATGCATACTGGCGAAATCATTAGCGCCCGCAACGGTTTTAATTCGAAACCGACGATAATCGCTTTTTTTCATGCGGCCATTTTCCCAGACCACCATCGACGCCACAGATTGCGCGCCCATGGTGTTCGAAATATCAAAGCATTCAATGCGATGTGGCTGCGTTGACAAACCCAACAACTGCTGCAACTCCTCGACGGCTTCGCGTGATTCCTTTTGCAGGCGAAGATGTTCATTCAACGCGACAGTGGCATTTTCTTGAGCAAGTTCTTGTAGATGATGTTTGGCTCCACGTTCGGGTACCAACATGCGCACGGCTTGGCCCTTTTTCTCCGACAACCATCGTTGCACCAATTTTTGATCTTCGATACTGACGGGCAACAGGATTTCCTTTGGGGGAAAAACCGCTTTATTGTAAAACTGCTCGAGCGTGGTCCGAACGAGTTCTTCATCCGAAACTTCTCCGGCATCGGCCCAGAAAAAATCCCGGCGGCCGATCAACAGGCCGCCTCGCACAAACAATAATTGCACATCCGCTGCGGTCCCAGCCCGAGCCAACCCCAACACATCCTGATCGACGGGGCCAATTTGCGCGACCCGTTGTTTTTCTAAGGTCCGTTCAATTTTCAGAATACGATCACGCAAGCGAGCGGCATCTTCAAAGGCTTCTCGCTCAGCCAACGCATGCATGTCATCTCGAAGTGACGCCAATAATTCCTGATCTCGGCCCTCCAAGAACCACCGAACCTGGCACACGATCCGATGATAGTCCTCTTTTGTTTGATTGCCCGTACATGGCGCCATGCAGCGCTTGATCTCAAATTCTAAGCAGGCACGATCAGCCATTCCATCAATCTCAATGTTGCAGGTGGCTAAGGGAAACACTTTCCGGATCACTCTCAAGGTTTCGCGCATGGCGCCGGTCGGTACGTAGGGACCGAAGTACAGGGCTTTGTCGGTTTTTACACCCCGCACAATTGAGAGGCGAGGAAAATCGTCGTGAATCGGCAGTCGAAGATAGGGATAGTGTTTGTCGTCCCGCAGCACGACATTAAAGCGAGGACGATGGCGCTTGATGAGATTGCTTTCTAAAAGTAAGGCTTCCAGTTCGGATTTGGTAATGATGGTTTCCAAATCAACAGCATGGGCTACCAAGGCCCGAATCTTCGGGCTCAGATCGGCGCCTTTTTGAAAATAGGAACGGACGCGGTCAGCCAGCACCGCCGCCTTACCAATATAGATAATGTCATCTGAACGATCTTTGAAAAGATAGACCCCTGGTTGCTTGGGAAGATTGTTGAGCTTTCCTTCCAAGTGATCCCTCAGCGATTCGGGAGTCGTCGTCTGACGATGGGAAGATAAGACGGGTGAATTTCTCATGGGAGCGACCTGACAGAGAGGATCAGACAATCGCGACGCCTGGGGCCCGTTGAATCAACTCGATTTCATAGCCATCCGGCGCATCGATAAAAATAAACCGGCTGCCCGAAGAGGACTGTGTCGGACCATCCGTTATTGGAACGCCTTTGGCTTGTAACTCTTGAATGGTCCCGTCCAAATCATCCACCTCAAATGCCAAATGGACCAGATCTTCTTGTACTTTCACGGACCCACTCGTAGGGAAGCTGCATAGCTCAATGAGTTCTTCACTGTTGGGCACAGCTAAAAAGGCCAGATGAGATCCTCTGGGAGAGACCTTTTGCTCCACCACTTCCAACTCCAGCACCTCACAATAAAATCGGAGTGTTTGCTCCATATCACTCACACGCATTCG
>CBDUWS010000436.1:0-2042 GCA_965370985.1 uncultured bacterium | reverse complement strand
CATTCATGTCAGAAGGCCATGTTTCTCTGGCTTGCGGTGGCGTTACAATACCAAAGGATGCCTAAGTTTTTTTTATTTCATGAGGTGGCCCTGCCTAGCGACCTTATGGGCCCGTACGAAGATTGCCGAGCTGATGGCACAGGATTACAGCGGGATTCAACAAGGAAATCCAAAGCCTGAAGTTCGAAAGGCGATCACGCAATTAGGTTTGGACTATCGATTGATGACCCAATTCACCTCATTTGTGGCGGTCGAAGAATTGATCATCACCGAAGGCGGACAACCGCGGCTCGTAGAGGTACCGGTCGAATTGCCTGATGGCATCAGCTATGAGGGTATCTTTGGTCGAGATGATCAGCGAGCGGCTGGTTTCCGAAATCGTACCATGAGGCCTGCGGCCAAAATGAGTCAGAGATTTCTTGGTGGAGTAGTGGCTCAAGAAGCCCACAGATCTGCACCAGTCATGGCGGATAGACTGGAAGAAGATAGTTCCACGATAGGCCTCAATGAGCCGTTGTCAAAATTGGATGCCTCCTTGTTGGCCATTGTCGACAAAAAGAAAGAAGGGAAGGATTTTTCACCTGACGAGTCGGCAAGGCTTCAGGATGGAAAAGTCATGGTGCAGGTATGGCTCGCGGATACGAAAGAAGAAACCTTGGCTCAATTAAAGGAGTTGGGATTCAAATCTGTGGCACAACCCAAATCAGGTCATCTGGTCATTGGGTATGTTCCCGTCGAACAATTGGAAGCCTTGGCTAAGTTATCCGTCGTTCGCTATGTGACCCTGCAACCATTCCCCGCCTAGTTGTTGGTTGGTAATCATATAGGCGGCTCAGGTTCTTTCTGAGCCGCCTTATTTTTTCCTGTCATTCCTGCATGTTTTTAGCAGGAATCCATCTTATTTCATCGGCTCAGTGCATAAGATGGATACTCGCCCCTGCCAAAGACTACAGGGGCAAGCTCACAAACCGCGGGTATGACAGAGACCAGGAGAAAGGGGTTTATTGTAAAAAAATTACCAGATGGTGCGGATGGCGTATTGGGTAATCAATGGATCGGGTGTGAGGATGGTTAATTCGTGTTGGATGGCTTGGCAGATCAACATGCGATCGAAGGGGTCTTTGTGAAGGGCAGGGAGTTTAGGCAAATGGCCGGTGGCTTCTTCTCTCAAAGGCAATGCTTCAATGTTATGACGCGATCGTTGAGTGGAGAGGAATTGTTCTGGTGGTGTTGGTAACGGGAGTTTTCCAAGTGAGTATTTGAGCATGATTTCCCAACCAGATATGGCACTGAGAAAGACGTCGTTGGTCGGATCGCTAAATAGTTTTCGGCTTTCGAGTGAGAGGGAATCATCGTCTGTTACCAACCAAAGAAAGGTGCATGTATCCAATAACAGTTTCATTAAGATTGGGCGTGAAACGCCTGAATGACATCTTCGGGAAGCGGGTCAAAAAATTCCTTAGGGATAATCAGTTGTCCTTTGGCTAAACCAATGGGGCGCTTGCGGGTCGGTTGAGCGGGTAAAGGCCGAATTTCCGCAATGGGCTCATTGCGTTTGCACAAAAGAATGGTTTCCCCTTTTTTCAGTTTTTCCAAGTAGCGGGAAAGATGGGTTTTGGCTTCGTGAATATTTAGTTTTATCATAGTCTCATAATAAACTAGAAAGTTAGTTTAGTCAAATGAAATTTCATAAAGTTCAAACCCTATCATTCCTCACATTTTTTATCGGGAATCCATCTTGTGATCATTTTTCAGATGGATACCCGCTACAGACTGCGGGTATGACGGGTAGGAGGAAGCAATGGGCCGTCAGGTTGAGGGCACAGCCCATGGGAAACGGTTCTCAGTCAAAACCGAGCTTGGCTGGTGTGGAGTTTAGCTGCCTTCTGAAGGGCGGTAGGGTATTCTATTCGACTCCAAATTGACAGAGTCTCTAAAAAATCATAAAGTGAAAGTTGACCAGAATTGTGGTCTAAATTGCAAGGATGTCCTATGGCAAAGATATTACCTATTTCTGAAGTGAAGGCTAGGCTTCCTGAGCT
>CBDUWS010000435.1:0-2045 GCA_965370985.1 uncultured bacterium | reverse complement strand
CGGCCGCGAGATCCATATGTGGATCAGCACAATCGTGTGTGGTTTGTGGGCCAGACGGGAGATTACATTGCGGTGCTAGATTTCGAGAGCGGCATGTTTGAACAATACCCCTTAGATCCTGGCGCCGGTCCACATAATCTGATTGTCGACAAGCAGGGGTTTGTCTGGTATGCCGGCAACCGCGCGGCACATATTGGCAAACTTGATCCCATGACAGGCCACATCACGAAATATGCCATGCCCAATTCTTCTGCCGGCGATCCACACACACTCGTGTTTGGAAAACCCAATGAAATCTGGTTTACCGTGCAACAAGGGAACTATGTGGGAAAGTTGACAATGGATACAGGAAGTATTCTCCTGACACCGCTCCTCACACAAAACGCGCGTCCCTATGGCATCGTCGTGGATGCCACACACAGGCCATGGTTCACCGAATTCGGCACGAATAAGCTAGGCACGATAGATTCGGTGACGAAATCAGTGAGAGAATTTTCACTGCCTCGCACTGAAGCACGGCCCCGACGACTGGCAATCACCTCCGATAGTGCGGTCTGGTATGTCGACTATGCCGAAGGGTATCTTGGGAGATTCATTCCCACCACGAAAAAGGTGAAAGAATGGCGGGTGCCTGGAGGCGAAGACGCACGGCCCTATGGCATGACTGTCGATGATCAGGATCGCGTGTGGTATGTGGAAACAGGAGTGTATCCCAATCGCCTCGTAGGATTCGACACCAAAGCCCAACACGTCATCAGCATCACCAACATCAAAAGTGGAGGGGGAACCGTACGACATATGGTCTACCACCAACCCACGCAAACCATCTGGTTCGGTACCGACACCAACACCATCGGCCGCGCCACCCTTCCGTAATGTGGCATTCCCGCAATCATGGCGGCATTCCCGAAATTTTCAATCGGGAATCTATCCCTGCTCATCACTGCGGACATTTTCAGCGAGAATCCAACTTAAACCCTCTATCACGATAAGAGGAAAAAGAATTACCGAAAAGACATGAAAGAATCCCCCGATATTTCCACAAGAACCAGGCACGCACCCAGACTCCAGAGGATGGCGTTCAGCCGCCTGTTCCCCAAAATGGTATGTCTGGTCTTCATCGTTCTCCTAAGCTCCACTGCCTGCACAGAAATTAAAAAGTGGGCCTATGAAGGATTTGATCGTGATGAATGGCAGCACCCTGAGGAAGTCATCCAAGCTCTCTCGATCAAACCGGGAGACCAAATCGCAGACTTGGGGTCGGGGAGTGGTTATTTCACCTTTCGACTAGCAGATGCGGTGGGACCAACCGGAAGGGTCTACGCGGTTGATACCGATACGGACATGAATGCGGATCTAGTTAAGCGGATAAAGGACAAAGGGTATCAGAACATCGAAGTCTTGTTGGCTCAGCCCAACGATCCTGGCTTGCCTGATAAAAGCATCGATCTCATCTTCTCAAGTAATTCCTATCATCACTTCGAAAACCGGACAACCTACTTTGCCAACATCCGAAAACACCTCCAACCCCAGGGCCGAATCGCCATCATCGATTTCAATGGTGAAGGCTGGCTCCAGCAGATCATTGGGCATTATACGTCCGACGAGGTCATTCAACGCGAATTACAAGAAGCCGGCTACACCCTTGAACAGAAGTTAGACTTTCTCCCCAAACAAGGGTTCCTCATCTTTTCAAATACCCAGCCGTAACGCCCAAACGTTACTGGCCTCCCTGCCATGTTCATCTGACCCATCCCGCACAATCGTTATCAATGAGACCTCTTCATAAAATCATCTATACTTCTTTGTAGGGGTTGTATAGCATGGTGAAGGGATCTCGAACGTTCTAATTCTAAATAGAGAGCCCTTCAACTTAAAAACAGCAGTTGGATCACGACAGTCTGCACAACCCCTTGACGCACCTATGACTCATCACCCAAAAGGTGGCCACGCCATTCTTACAGTCCCTATGCACATCAATGGCTTGCACAGCTTTTCCGCGCTCAACTGCCGCTTTTAGCTTTAAGATATCTAAAGTGTCGTTT
>CBDUWS010000434.1:0-2052 GCA_965370985.1 uncultured bacterium | reverse complement strand
AATCAATGGACGATCTTAGCAGGTTTTCGCGGCGAGAGGATAAAATGCAGCGCCGTTCCTTTTCCAAACGTACTTTCTGCCCAAATCGTGCCACCATGGTCTTCGATAACCCGCTTAGCCAACGCTAACCCAATCCCACTTCCCACAAACGCCCGCCCTTCTGGTGTTTTTCCTTGATAGAACCGTTCAAACACATGAGGCAAATCTTCTTTAAGGATACCAGGCCCCGTATCTTCGACGATAAAGTGAATACCTTTCTTGTCGGAATCGGGTTTGGATCGTATCGAAATCGTGGCCCCTTTAGGACTAAATTTGATGGCATTCGACAGAAAATTTTCGAAAACTTGTTCCATTCGCGGGCCGTCGACTTCTTGAATTTTGACCTTTTCAGGAACTAAATCAATGTCCATGTGAATATTTTTTCGATCGGCTAAGAATTTGACTTTCTCAGTGGATCGGATCGCTAAACGATTCAAATCAGTCGGATTGAAGTTATAGGCCACCATATCCGCTTCCATCCGCGAAAGATCTAAAAGATTGCCAATCAGGTGATTCAACCGTTGACTGCTGTCAGAAATAATGGAAAGCGTCTCACGTTGATCTTTGGTCAATTCCCCCGGAATGCCATCAAGGAGCAATTGCGAGCCTTCCCGGATAGACGCCAGCGGTGTGCGCAATTCATGTGAAATATTGGCCAGGAATTCAGACTTCATTTCATCTAATTTCTGAAGTTTATTTCCCATCAAATTAACCTGATCCACCAGGTCTCGCAACTCCTGAGGTACCGCCAAAGATATGGTTCCTCCGAATTGACCCTTTCCAATTCGACGGATCTGGGCTTTCACCCGGCGTAGCGGACGAAGGATACTATAGCTGGCTATGCCGGCCAAGCCAAGGCCCAAGACCAGGGCCATCAGCAGCAATTGTTGGGTAATTTCTTGCGCCTGAACCGAACGGAGATGGGAATCGCGAAGGATCGCTCCAACACTGGCTTCTTGTGAAGAAATATAGGCATTAATGGCCTGGGCCATTGCGTCGATAAGCGTATCTCGTTGATTCTCATAATTAGCAATCTCCACTAAATCCCGATCTGCCTGTTCTACCCCGACACTCAGAAATAACGTATGAAATTCTTCATGATGAGCCTTAACCTTTTGGAGAGCCTCCCGCGTTGTTCCAACCTGTTCTTGATCTTCGAGGGCCTCCAATGTCTTTCGGAAATTTTCAGCTTCTTGTAAAAAGTCCTTCAAGAGCGTGGTGTCCCGTAAAACTAAATACTGTTTATCACTTTTTAATTGGGCATAGAGACTGGTGATCAATTGCTTAGCGGTCTCAACTGCCGGGAAATGATGCGTGGCAAGCTCGGCACTCAATTCCGTTATCGCCCGAAATTGATTCAGGATATACAGGTTGACCCCTATCACCAGAGCAAGGATCGTCACATATCCCAACGCCAACCGCCAAAATATTGATAGCTGAGAAACCATTGCTAAGTATTAATCATGAAATTGTTTCCATCCACTCGTTGGAGATTACCTTCACAACAAAAGATCGAAAGATTGTAATCACCTTCATTCCCTTTATCAAAAATTGAAGAATTTACATACTAGATTCACCAAATTTTCCAATTTTTTTGACCATTTAAATATTTAAATCTAAATTAAATTATTCCTGGCGCCTTAATTGTTACGGGTTGATTTTGGCCAGCCATGAGAACAGTTCCAACAGCATCAGCCATTTGCCTCCTGGTAATCATGCCCATTGGAAATCGCACTGACCACGGTCTCCATACCCATCGAACGGCTGCCCTTGACAAGGCAGGCAACACCGGGTTTGAGCTGTGAATACAAGGCCTTGATCAGCCTGTCCATGCTGTTGAAATGAACCGCCCTGTGCCCGAAGGCAGCAACGGTCGCAGTGCTCGCATCTCCCAGGGCGAATAAACGCTTGACCCCCAGAGAACGTGCGGCATCGCCCAATTCCGCGTGCATCTTGCGGCTGTTTGCGCCCAGTTCTTTCATATCACCCAGGACCAGCCAGGGCTCACCGCCC
>CBDUWS010000433.1:0-2063 GCA_965370985.1 uncultured bacterium | reverse complement strand
AAGAGGTGCGGAAGGGATCGGCCATGACAAAGACCGGACTCCCTTGGAGTTGTAAGATGGACCAATTGATCACATAGGGTGGGCGATGCGGATCATGATGAACTGTTATCTGCTCTAAAAATCCTGGCCACGGATTGAGCACGTGTACCAAAATGCCAGAAAAAACTTCAACGGTTCAGTACTGGTTTCCCCGTCTTCCTTCTCTAGCAGGTACCTCCCCCATTGTTCCTTGGAATATATGCGCATACTATAATTCCTGGGAAAACAATTGTGGAGAACCAATATCTGTCGATCCTCATTTTTCAAACGACGTTGGCACTTACGTATATCGGGAATAACTCGTCTGTCGGGGGCGTGCTTTTATAGCCACTCCTAGTATTAGGCCGATGAGTACCAGGGCGCCACCGTACAGCAGCCATTCGAGTTGTACGTTGTCTTTTAACTGCCTGGTCATAGAAGACAATTCGTCCACTTGGCCAACCAAGAGTTGGTTCTGCTGGGCAAGTTCGACATTGCGGGCATGCTCGTTGATCGGATCGGCCGATATACGTTTCAGTTCCTCAAGTTCTTTGGTCAGGGCTTGTACCTGGGAATTCAGCGTCCGGTTATTGGCCTCGGTTTCTTTGAACTCAGACTGGAGGCTAGCATGCGCTTCGCGTTCTTTGTCGATTTTGACTTTGAGGCCTTGAAGGCGTTTCTCGGCAGCGGCCAGCTTGACACGGGCGATGGGTTGCCCGATGAGATACTGGGACACTACCCAGCCTTCCATCCCACCGGCGGTCCGAACTTGGGTGAAACCGGCCTCCTCGTCTGTCGCGAGAACAGTCAGTTGGGTCCCGCTTGGTAGGCCACGGTGTATAATGCGATGTTTAGTGGAGGGCCCACTCCGTAGTGGCACGTTCACCACATCAGAGATGTAATTCAC
The DNA here is from genome assembly GCA_965370985.1 of uncultured bacterium. Taxonomy (GTDB): domain Bacteria; phylum Nitrospirota; class Nitrospiria; order Nitrospirales; family UBA8639; genus Nitrospira_E. The sequence goes on along the minus strand of CBDUWS010000433.1, from coordinate 1,138 downwards.
GGCTCCGACTGCGGCCAATGGCTGTGTGGTCAACGCCAGCCAGGAGAACGATAAAAAGACCAGATAGATCAAATATTTCAAAGCGTGTGACCTCCTTGTTGTGTCACGCATCTCGAGGAAAGAATTCTTCGTGCGAAAGGTAGAGCACTCTGATAACGGGGGATAGGAAAAATAAACGCCACGTAGAACAAAGTAAGTAGCAAAGGAGCCGCGAAGTGTCAATGGCCCCAAAAGATCGACTCTTGAAAAAAATGGCGTTAAATGGGGTTAAAAATGGGGCAAATCTTTTGTGGACCAAAAATTTATTCCTTCTAATAAAATCTAGGCACGGATTGCGCACGTATACCAAGACTCCAGAAAAACCTACCAAAATTCAGTTGCCTACCCCCTCGTCTTCCTTTCTGTCAGGTACCTTCCCCCATTGTTCCTTGGAATGTATGAGCATACTATATTGCTTGGGAAAACAATTGGGGGGAACCGTTGTCTGTCGATCCCCATATTTCAAACAAGGAGGTGGATCATGCCAACCTTTCTTTCACTGTTCGTGTGGACAGAACAAGGTGTTCATGATGTGATCAACACGGGCAAACGTGCGGCGGACTTTAGAAGTAGAATTCAAGCGGCGGGAGGGGCGGTCAAAAATATTTACTGGACGATGGGCCGGTATGACGGTGTCATTGTATTCGACGCCCCCGATGAGGCCACCGCCGCTGCCGTGATGATGGGGGGATGTTCCAAAGGGAATGTTCGCACCGAAACGCTACGCGCCTTTACAGAGGATGAGATTGAGGGCGTGTTAGACAAGATTACCTGATTATGGACTGGTCTTGTATTGGATGATCTCTAATACTGGAAAGATGTCACAAGAGCGGACCCTTGCAGAGTTTCGGGGCCCGTCATTAACGAACACATGGGTTCTCTCTGGGAAAGGTTCGCAAAATTCTTTTCCCTTGTTTATGCGAGCTTTGGAATTTTCATTTCGCTAATTCAATAGGAAGGGGACTAAATCTTTCGTGGATCGTTTGGGCTTACTTAACTAAGCTGCTCGCTGTCTTGCTTGTTGGAGGGCGTTTCTAGGGAGGGACGAGAAGACCATTCAACACAGTAGTCTCGGCTTTCTTGGACGTAGGTGCGAAAG
>CBDUWS010000432.1:0-2066 GCA_965370985.1 uncultured bacterium | reverse complement strand
CAATTGTTCGTCCAATGCCTGAAGAGTGAAATCTAAGTTTTTACACATTAGATATGATTCCTATAGATCCGGGCGCGCTCTAATCACCACGAGAGGCTGCGAAAGTATGAACACGTCTGTCCAAACCATTTCACTTTCTGGATTAATTCTGGCCTTTTTACCGACCATGATCGTTATTAGCATATTGTTTCGATGGTCCTTGGACGCTCGGACGGCTTTGTATGCGGTCGCACGCATGCTGATGCAATTGCTGCTGATAGGGTACATTTTGATTTATATCTTCAACACAGATCATCCAGGCATTATTGTTTTCGTGATAACGGTCATGCTTGTGGCAGCAAGTTGGATCGCACTGCGCCCTCTGAAGAATAAGCAACCGCATCTGTATTGGAAGGCTCTAGGTGCTATCCTGCTCGGAGGCATTCCCACTCTTGCGCTGGTAACCCAGGTTGTTCTTGATATTCAACCGTGGTTTCTGCCTCGCTATTTCATTCCACTTGCCGGAATGATCTTTGCGAGTTGCATGAACACGGTTAGCATCGCAGCTGAACGATTCGAGGCCGAGTGTGCTAATGCTATACCCTACACCGATGCCAGAAATACCGCATTGCAAGCGTCACTGATTCCTATCACCAATTCATTATTTGCTGTCGGTCTTGTTTCCTTGCCAGGAATGATGACAGGGCAAATTCTCTCTGGGATTTCCCCACTTGTGGCTGTCCAGTACCAAATTGTTGTCATGTGTATGATTTTCGGAGCCTCGGGAATGGCCGCGACAATCTATCTTGTTCTTGCAAAAAGACGTTCGTAAATTGCCAGAGACGCGAGGTCCGACTAAGGCTTCACTCAAAGTTCTACTCCGGCCAAGGCAGTTCCTCATCGGTGACCACGGTGTGCTTGACCATGTTTGCCATACGAACAGCAGATTTAATGGAATAAGAGAACATCTGGCCATGGTTCGCTATAGTGACTTTTCCCGCTGCGATGGCACTACAGAAAATTTGGCTGGCTGCCTGAAGAATGGCCTGGTCGCTTTGATTCAGTTCATCACTAAAATCCATGATAGCCTCCTTGATTTTTTTTATTGATTAAGATGATGGCAAAAAGCCGCTTTGACCAATGCCGTCAAACACGAATTGGACTGCCAGGGCGCAAAGCAACATTTCAAATACGCGACTGATGACATGTTGACCAGCGACTCCCAGTATCTTCTGAATGTATGTGGCCCCAAGGAGAGCCAAGAGAGTAATCAATAAGACGGCTAAGAGTGACGTGATGACGATGAGTTGGATGAACATATCGTCTTGTGCATTTACGGTGAGCAAAATGGCCGCTCCCATCTCGCCCTTTATAGAGCATTTTACGGCATTAACGGTTGATAAGGCGCCAATTGGCGGATGTAAGCGGTGACGGAGCGCATATCGTTTGCGCTGAGTTTTCCCCACCAACCGTGCATGGGGCTAAATGCCAATCCCCATATGATGGCACCTCGGAGATCCATTTCGGATTTCGCACGAGACTCGGGACGATGGAAATTGGCGGGCGGGACGATCAGCTTAGCAGCATCCGGTCCATCACCTTTCCCATGTGAGCCGTGACACCCCACACAATGGGCCTTATATATTGCTTCTCCTCTCTGCGCATTAACTTGCGACTCTTGGCTCTGAGCCGGAAGGGTCAACCCAATAAGCAATATCAAATTCAAAAGTATGGCGTCATATTTCATGGCAGGTAGCTCCTGTAAAAAGTGATTCCATTGTCGTTCGGTACCAGTATAACGACCAGTCCAATTCTAGCGGATAGGGCTTTTAAATTCAGCATTCTCCTGGATTTCCCGCCATTTGGGCAGATGCCCTCTGGTGATTCAGCTAGGGTCTCGTGATGTAACCCACGCATTTACGATTTGCTTGTTGGTGTTTTGGTTGATCGCGCCCGCTTGGTGGGAGCTGGCGGACCTTGCCATGCCACCCGCACACATTTGTCCTTATGCGACCATCGATATTCAATGGATCCTTTAACCTAAAAACAGCAGTTGGATCACGAAAGTCTGCACAACCCCTTGACGC
>CBDUWS010000431.1:0-2080 GCA_965370985.1 uncultured bacterium | reverse complement strand
CTCTTTTGAAATCCTGACATGGATCGCTCTCTATGGAAAGAGGAGAAATGTTCTGAGCCTTCATTCTGTACATTTAATGAGGTGTTGGATACCATATTGATGATGTTGGCACCCTGGGTGGGATTCATCGTATTTGCCCACAGAGCGAGAGGTGCAGGAATTGGGATTGGTGAACCGAGGGTACCCTTTAGCCTTCTTTGAACAGATGGCAGCTCCATTTACTCCTAGGGCGGATAAACAGACGGCATAACCATGAGTATCTTCAATATCGGACAAAATGCTCGAGTGCATGCGCATATGATAGGGGTCAAGCACCGATGGTGGAAACCTTTTATCAAGCAAACTCAAGATCCCCAAGCTGTGCAACAAGCGCTGCTCGAACGTATTCTCAACACTCAGGCTCAGACAATATTTGGAAAGAAGCATCGCTTGGACCGTCTGCGCGGGTATCATGAGTTTCGTTTAGGCGTGCCTATTCAAACTTATGAAGATTTGCGTCCCTCTATTCAAGCGCAGGAAGATCTGAAGCTGCCTCAGCTCAATAATGAACAACCCGTGCGCTATGCCATGACCAGCGGAACGACGGAGAAGTGCAAAATTATTCCAATGCTGCATCGCACAAACCAGATGCTTCGGCACTATCAACTCTTGAGTACCTATGCGCAATACCAGGGCATTCCAAAGATCTTTCAAGGGAAGATGTTGGTTATTTCAGGCCAGGAAGTTGAAGGGTATTTGGAGTCTGGAACATCGTATGGCTCCATGTCCGGCTTCTTAAGCGCGGCCTTGCCATCTGTGCTTCAATCAAAACGTTTTCTCCCGGAGGCCATTCACAGCATTACCGAGTATCAGCAAAAATGTCTGTACTTAACAGCTTGGGCCTTATCAGAGCCAGATCTTTCCGTCGTGGTCACGGCCAATCCCTCCACGTTTCTCAAGCTGTTAGAGACGGGTCGGCAGCATTTCTCTCAACTTGTTGAACAGTTGGCGTTAAGCCGCAAGAATTCCCCTGACGGGGTTGCCCCGTTTCCGCGTCCTACCCGGCGACGACTTCGTAATCTTCAATCGTTCCTCGGTCATGAAGATCAGTTAACGGTAGAGGCACTTTGGCCCAAGCTGCGAGCAGTTGTGACATGGACGGGAGGAAGCTACGGAGTGCTGATCCCTAAGCTCCAATCCAGGCTTTCAGCCAAAACGGCGATTGTAGAAATGGGGTATTTGTCGGGTGAATTACTGGGAAGCCTGAATGTGAATGTTCAGACGAATCAATGTGTCCCCACTTTCCAGGAAAACTTTTTTGAATTCGTCGAAAAAAACGATTGGGATGCCGATCGTCCGAATACTGTGACGCTTGAACAATTGGAAACAGGCAAACGGTATTATGTTCTCGTCACCACCATGAATGGATTCTATCGGTATTTTATGAATGATCTTATTGAGGTCACCGGCTGGTTTCATCACACCCCCACCATTCGCTTCGTGCAAAAAGGCAACGAGGTGACGAACTTGACCGGTGAAAAGCTGTATGAGTTTCATGTGATGGGTGCAGTCGAGGCCATCCAGCAGGCATATCAAACGACAGTGGATTTTTATGTCATGTTGGCCGACCCACTGACTTTGCAATATACCTTGTATCTCGAACACCCACCCTTGGACTTTTTCGTCGGATACAAACTTGAGCAACACATGGGGCAGGCTAATCTGGAATTTCAAGCCAAGCGAGAGAGCGGAAGACTGCAGCCCCTTCGTATTGTCTATCTTCAGTCTGGAACGGGTGAGGCCTATAAAATGTATTGCCTCCAACAAGGTCAACGGGATGCTCAATTCAAGGTGGTGAGATTGCAATATGCTAAAGACTGTTCATTTAACTTTTCCGACTATGTGAGAGCGTGAAACGATTCATTCTGTGCTACTCGCGATCAAAAAAATGGAGATCCCATTTAAGCAGGCCTTTGCACATGCGACGGCTACTCGTTTCTGTACCGAAAGTATCCTGGTTGCAGCCGAATCATCGAAGGGGGCGCATGGGGTAGGGGAGGGGTGCCCCAGGAAATATGTCACCGGAGAGACGATTCAAACC
>CBDUWS010000430.1:0-2106 GCA_965370985.1 uncultured bacterium | reverse complement strand
GGATTCCCGATAAAAAATGTCGGGAATGACGGCGAGGGGGAGGGCTTGCCGACAATCAGAATTCGTCAGATTTCTAGGTAGCGGGTGGAGGGGATGCATCCGACGGCGGCGCTGGTGTGGGATACCAGGTGTCGCGGGGTGCAATCACCGGCTGCGGGGGATCCATTCTGTAGTGTGGAGACATAATCTGTACTTCCTGCTCATTAAAGACATCCTGAATGTGCGTATGCAGCTCTGCTAAAACTTGTAACCGTTCTTCCGGATGTTGGATATTCGCGTTCAGCTGGTATTCGACATAAAAATCAGACAGCGCTGTCTGCATGACAAAGGGAATGGGTTGCTTCATAAGACCAGCAGTCCGATCTGCTGCTTCGAGGAGCATGGCATGGACTTGGCGCCAGGGTGTATTGTACCCAATGGTGACGGTCGTGTAGAGGAGGACCCCAGCCGTTTTTGCCAGCCTGGTGTAATTCTTCACCGTGGTACTTAAGATAACCGTATTGGGAACATGAACTTCCTCGTTTTTCTTTGTGTGAATCTTCGTGGAAAGGAAACCCAATGTCCCGACGGTACCTTCGTGCTCTCCGATTCGAACATATTCTCCCGGTTTCAAAGCACGGGAATACATCAGGACCAATCCACTGGTAAACTGACCGACCACACCGGCCGATCCCAGCGACACCAAGAGACCCACAAAAATGCTGACGCCCTTAAAGGCGTCGCTACCGCTTCCAGGTATATAGGGGAAAATCATGACCAACGCGAATAACCAGATCACCACGATCACGATCCGTTTGGTGGCGCGTGCGGATTCCAAGTCCATCCATTCCACATGCACACTCCCGCTGTTCACTCCGGCAAAAAACGCTTCAGCTAACCACACGACTCCTCGTGTTGCCAGCACAATGGCCGCAATGATCAGCAGGTCCGGCAGCGCTTCGACTATGGCTCGTACGGCCTCTCCCAGAAACGCCAGGAATTTACCGTTCAGTTGATCGCCCCAATACCGGGTATAGGGGAACTGTTGCAAACAAAACGACAGCCATTTAAAGGCTAAGCCCAGGAGCAATACCCAAAACACCACACGTATGAGCCAAAAAGATATGGAACCTAGATGGCCCAAAATGAAAAAACGGCGTTGGCGCATTCTCTGGTTAAAGGTATGCTCTAACCGCAGAATATGTGGACGGACTCGATGCTGAAGAAAGTTCACGCCCCAAATCAAGAAGCCATAAAGGAACGTGGCCAAAAGGCTCAGGCCTGTGGCCCGAAGTAAATAAAAGGTGCTGCGTTGTTCCTTAGCATTCTTGAGTGCGATATCCAGTAATGTGACCACCTCTTCAACGTATTCTTCCAATGTCTGGCCCGTAAACGGATCGACATCGTCTGGAATCAACATCAATGCATTTTTCCCATCAATGAGAATCATGATTCCTTCGGCCCGCTGGTCAGTGGTGATCACTCCAGAATATTCTTCTTCAAGATATTGATCGAGGCGTGCAGCGTTGGCCTGTTCCCGGTCGGCCGGGGTATAGCCATACAAGGATCCCCGGAATATGGCGATGGGATAATTAAACAATTCCATGAGGGCAGATGGGTGGGAGGTATCTCGGATGTGAGTGGGAGCACCAGACCTTTCAGGCAATTGAATGGCTTCGTCAATTTCGTCACTTAGGTCGGAATGAGTCTCGTCGGCATTGAGATTTGAAGAACCCGGTGCCGTGGGTAGGTCTTGGTGGGCACTCTCATTAACAAGAGTGGAGGTACCTGGTGCTAAAACAGGACCTTGGAGGGGGGCATTTGGGGTAACGTTGCCTGGGTCAGCCGCCAACGAGATAGATGTGTGTGCCCATACACCGAAATCGAACACAATGGCCAGCGCGAGAAACACTAAGCCTCGGACCATGCTTTGATAGTTTCGTGTATGAACAGTCATGGGGCCAAACCAGTTTGGCTGGGGAATGTATCCGTTCAGAATCCAAAGCATTTTGACAGGTTTCTTATGCCCAAACAACCTCTTCAGGGCCTGTTGAATATTTCACTTCCCATAGCCTGTAAATGCTCGAGGAATGTTCGACGTCAGCAGCCAAGGGAATGTTCAAAAAA
>CBDUWS010000429.1:0-2113 GCA_965370985.1 uncultured bacterium | reverse complement strand
TTTTTCAACATCCGCCTAGACAAAAGCAATACTGGCATAGGTCACCGTCGAATTAAACTGATCCGTAATCCCGCGATCATAGCGTAACACCTGCCCTTTAAGCGGTTCCCCATCACGTTGCAACAGTTTCATGAGTGCAAAAATGACGGAAAACCCTAAAATGCGGCGCTGGTTCCCTTCTTTCAAAATAAATTCCGCAAAACCTTCCGGATCAGCCTCTTCTACCTTCTTCAACATTTCCAGATCAATTTGCATACATCGATGGAATGAAAAATCGGTGGGAGGCGTTTTGTCGCCATAGCGGATACCGATATGCGCCAGGTCGGCGCTTCCAATAACACACACCTGTTGGCCGCTGACTTGAATCGCGCGTTTGGTAATCGTCAAAAATTGATCGATTCGATGAAAGAGCTGTTGATACTCTCCGCCCGTGAGCATGTCCGGAGGAAAGTCGACAAGAATCGGCACAATGGAAATCGCACGGCCTTCACCCAGAGCATGCTGGAGAAACGGCAGTTGCAATTCGAGGCTATGCTCACGAAGATGGGAAATATCTTCGGCAAAAAACGTCTCCCCCGCTTCTTGACGAATCGCATCAATAATCGCTCGATTCACCGGCACGGTCCCAAACGGCGTTTCAAAATCTTTATCTGTAAACGCAATCCCCCCTTCGAGACCGGCATGGCACGTGCCGATTAACACAAACACATCTGGAACCTGGCCTTCCCGTAATTCCTGATAGCCCCAGGCGTAAATGGGACCGGCATCTTTCATGTCAAAATTCGGGGTCACCAAGCCTTTAATCGTCTGACCGGCATATTCCGCTTTCCCCTTTTCCGGGCCTTCCTTGGAGGCATAAAACCCATCGATCTGTTCACGCAATTTAGCTGGATCGGCTTCATATTGTTTCCCCGCAAAGGCCATAGGCCTCACATCAAGCTTTCGATAGGCTTCAAAGGCTTGCGTTTGGACTTGTTTCAGCCTATCCCCTTCCAAAAACAATTTCTCATCCAGATCGGCCACCAATTTGGAGAGGCGATCCGGCATCATGAATTCGCCATATTTCTTCAGGTATTCCCCGCCCACCTGCTCCAACGAATGCTCACCATCAAAAAACTGAAACAGATAGAAATAATTGAGTGGCAACACCAGCTTTTCCGCTGACAAACCGGTGGGGTCCCACAATACGATGTATTGCTCTTCCCCCTGTTTCAGGGGCGAATATTGCAAATTACGGAGTATGGGGTAATTTTTCGAATCTTTTTCCACAGTCTCGGTACTCATAACGGTTCTATCCTGACTTTAATGGGATTTTTGTCTCAAACGTGATTATTATACGGGTGCTTTGATCGGGCCCGCAACCAATAATGACAAGGGTTTTGGAAGAAAGCAGTGAGAGATGATAATTAAGGGGGTTAAACAGGCTATAAGACGAGACAGGATAAGCGAGGGGAATTTATGTCTTTTGTCCTGCCAGCCGTTTGGCCAGGCGCTGGGCAACCCTCTTCATGGCCTTTGAGCAATCGGCAGGGTCCAGGAGCACATTCAAAACATGGGCTTGCGTGTGATCGTCAACAGCGGTTTTCAGGGCCCGGACTAATTCTCCAAACGTTCCCACACGATGGCCCACGCCTCCTCCCAATAAGTCACAGATTTTTTCGTACTGCCATTCGTGTATGTCATTGAACGGGCCTTCGAGAATTTGCCGTTCCGTCGAATATCCATGGTTATTCAGGACCACCACAATGGGGGACTGCCCATGGCGAATGCACGTGGACAATTCGGTGCCGGTCATTTGAAATGCCCCATCACCCACCAACACCAGAGGCCTGAGGGCAGGATCGGCAAACCCCACACCAAGAGCAGCCGGAACACTAAATCCCATGGACGTGTAATAGGCCGGAGACAAAAACTCCGCGCTTTGTTGTACGCGCAGATCGGCGGCCGCAAACAGGGACTCTCCGACATCAGCGATCACGACCGTCTGGTCATTGAGCAGACCATCCAGATATCCGAACACATTGCGAAGGGTCACCGCCGCCTGCGGGCCAGGTGGATCGAACCGGACGCTGTCGCGAGGGGGAAGCACCCGCGAGGGAAATGACGGCAATGG
>CBDUWS010000428.1:0-2115 GCA_965370985.1 uncultured bacterium | reverse complement strand
AATAATCCCCAAAGGAAAAATTTCCTAACATTTCAAAAAAAGTATGATGGCGCCGTGTAAAACCGACATTTTCCAAATCATTATGCTTGCCGCCGGCCCTCATGCATTTTTGAATCGAGACAACTCGAGCATAGGGACGTGAGTCTTCGCCCAGGAAGATTCGCTTAAATTGATTCATGCCTGCGTTGGTGAAAAGGAGCGTGGGGTCCGCTTGCGGAATGAGCGGTGCACTAGGCACCGCGGTATGCCCTCGACTCACAAAATAATCGAGGAAGGCCTGACGCAGTTCAAGAGAAGTCGCAATCATGGAAGAACCATTCGATTCGAGTGATGATGAAGAGAAAAACTCCAATGGTCTCCATCAGGATTTTGCGCTTACCGGTTTTTTGGAATCCGCACGAGACGCCGTTGATGGTTGATTGTCTTGAGGATTCGCAATCAAGCCAAAACTTTGTCGAATTTGAGTACTAATGGTTTCAGCCACATCGGGATTATTTTTCAGAAAGGTTTTCACGGCCTCCCGTCCTTGGCCCAATCGTTCTTCCTTATAGGAATACCATGCTCCGGCCTTATCAATAATTCGACGATCAACACCAAGATCCACAAGTTCTCCCACTTTGGAAATCCCTTCGGCAAACATGACATCGAATTCGGCCTGTTTGAAGGGCGGGGCCATTTTATTTTTTACCACTTTGACTCGCACCCGGCTGCCCATCACGTCCTGTCCTTCCTTAATCGATTCGATACGGCGAATATCTAACCGAACCGAGGAATAAAATTTTAAGGCATTCCCACCTGTCGTGGTCTCGGGATTGCCGAACATCACCCCGATTTTCATCCGAATCTGGTTAATAAAGATCAAGGAGGTTTGCGACTTGGAAATGGCACCGGTCAATTTCCGTAACGCTTGGGACATCAACCGGGCTTGCAAGCCCATATGCGAGTCGCCCATCTCCCCTTCGATTTCAGCCCGGGGAACCAGCGCAGCGACGGAATCCACCACAATAATATCCAACGCCCCACTCCTGATCAGGGTTTCGGCAATTTCCAAGGCCTGCTCTCCAGTATCCGGCTGGGCTACTAACAGATCATCAATCTGTACGCCAAGCTTCTTGGCATACGAAATATCCAAGGCATGTTCCGCATCAATAAAGGCCGCAGCCCCTCCAGCTTTTTGAGCTTCCGCAATAGCATGCAGACACAACGTGGTCTTCCCTGAAGACTCGGGCCCATAAATTTCAGTCACTCGCCCTCTTGGCAAACCACCAATCCCTAACGCCATATCGAGAGTCAATGAACCAGTCGAGATTGACGGAATGTCAGTTGGGGCCTCTCCTCCACCTAATTTCATAATGGCGCCTTTCCCAAATTGCTTTTCAATTTGGGTCAGGGCCAAATCCAGGGCTTGTTTTTTCCCGTCTTTTGCTGTTTCTTTTTGTGAGGAGGTGCGATCAGCCATGAGGATTCCTTTGGTTCAATATCAATGAGAAAGAGGTGTGGCTATCTTACCCGACGTACCCAAACAGGTAAATGCCTTTCTTCTGTCTTGGTTTTAAGATCCTGGGGGTATTTCAGAGAACGGCACTGTCCAGAGCGAGGTGTACCTGGCTCCTGAAGAATCCAGATCACTTTGAATGAGCGTAAACCGGTCGATGGTCAACGTGCCTAGATGTTGATCTTTTTCCAAAACCTGGTTTTCCAGGAGTGCGGACCCGACTGTGGCATTCTCCCGTTTTATCCGCGCCAAAGTCAGATGGGGGTGATAGGCCTTCTCCTCAGGAGGAAAGCCTAGCGGTTCCAATGCCGCTTCAATTTCTAAAACCAACTCTTGTAAGGCTTGCGTATTTCCTGTTAACCCGATCCAGAATATTCTGGGATGTTTGACTTGGGGAAAGACTCCCAGCCCATGAACGTCAATTGAAAAAACGTGTTGTTTCTTTCCTATCGGCTTAAGAACGGATAAGAGCTGGGAAATGATTGATGGGTCAACAAACCCCAGAAATTTCAAGGTCAAATGAATGGATTCGGGTCGAACCCAATTGATCGGTGGCAGTGTTTTTCGAAGTTGTTGTTGTAATTCGGAGAGTTTCTTTCGCACATCCGAAGAAAGCTCTA
>CBDUWS010000427.1:0-2116 GCA_965370985.1 uncultured bacterium | reverse complement strand
GTGACCGCCGTTAATAACCTGTTGGTCCGACGGGGAGCCTTTTCCCAGGTTACACCGCCGTCCTTCGTGTACAACATCGTTCCGCCGGCACCCACCACCCAGCCATGCTTGGCATCCTGAAAATGCACATCCAGCAACGTCCCGGGTGAGGGACTCTCTTGAAGCTGCATCGTTAAGGGAGATTCCTGGGCCAAACCAGCCAAAGGCATCCCCCCTATGCACAAAGCGAAAAGTACAGAAATAATCAATTTATCCTTCACCAATTCAATCAACATATTGAGGTCAGTCCTATCAAAATCAAAAAATCAAGTGAGAACAAACATGATCAATAAAAAATCTGACTTACTGGGCCCGGCCCTTCTCATTCCAGTAATCCATATCAGGAAGCCCACGCCTTAACATCTTAAAAGGCCCACCCACGATCGTGATCCATTGCTTAGGTGTACAGCAATCTCCCGTTGGCAACATATCCCAAGACCCACGCTTCACAAGGAGCACCCCTTCCATCAAATCAGTATCAAACCCTTCCGGAGTACCAATCCCAAAGGCCTGACGTCTGGGAATACGAGCCTGAATTTCGGTGTCACTCCACGACACCACCTGTACCGCAAGCCCATTGATCAGGACTTCAGTCCGTGAGACATCCTCGCCTAAGCGATAATTCTGCCAAGAATGGGCTTTCTGATTGAGCGTGAGCCGCGTCGCTTCGGCTATTTTCAGAAATTCACCAAAGCCCGAACCCTTGATCGTGACGATTTCATCCAACCCGCCTTCTTTAGGAGAGTAGTCATGGATTTCCGGTCTCACCACGGTAAACTCCCCGGCAACATACTTCACCACTTCCTTGCGCTCACAGCAGGTCCCATCGGCATTAGGAATACCGCCGCCACGCTTGACCACAATCGGTCCGCTCTGGGCACTAAACGGCACCCAAACATCAATCTGGTCATCCAACCATCGATGGATAACGGCAGGAATGCCACCAATCGACACCCCATTATTAGCCGCTTGGAAATCAAAAGCATAGGCAGTGTCGCCACCTTCGGAATGAATACCGAAATTCTTGCCCCGAATAATAATCAACGTCCCAATGGGGCCACGCTTGGGGAAGTATTCATTCACCTCAGTGGTCACCACATCAAAATTCCCAATCGTCCGATCCTGGCCATCACGATGCAAAACCAAAGGACCCGACTCAGCATTTAACGGAACATGGATCACAATCGTCCGATCAGTCCATTGCGCAATAGCCGCCAGCTTCCCGCCAAAAAACACACGTCCATCTTTCGGAGCAGTCTCCCCAAAACCTTGACCGGAGAGCACCACCTTACTCCCAACCGGACCCAATTGCGGATCATAGGCAATGGGAGGAATCACCGTGAGGGGCATGGTATTACTCACCGCATACTCCACCGGGGCACAACACGAGCCATCAGGCAATGGATCGCTAGAGGCCAAACGAACCTCCACATCGCCCGTCAGCGCATTCGCCGGAATCTGCACTTCAATCTTCGTCGGCCGCCACCGCCGCACTTCTGCCCTGATACCATTAATCAACACTTGATTCACCCCAAACATCGTATTGGGGTCGCGCGATCCTGCCGTATTTCCAAAATGCTCACCTTCAATCGTCACCAAAGCCCCCGCCTCGACCGTCGAAGGACTCACCTTCGTAATCTTCACCGTTTGGAGCGTAAAAGTACCGGCTTCACGTGTCGTCCCGCCATTCATCACCATCACAGCACCCGAAGTGGCTTTCAACGGAACCTTCACCAAAATAAAATCCGACTCCCACGATTGGATCAAGGCAGACACGCCTTCAAACTCCACGCGGTTATCTTGAGTATTCTGGAAGTCCCCAAACCCTTCCCCACTAATCGTCACTGTCGTACCGGGAGGGCCCTCAGCCGGAAAAATTTCTGCCTGGGCAATCGCTCCCCAGCTCATCGCCAGAAATACGAACCCACTGACCATTGAAAGGCATAATATCTGTTTCATAGAGCCAACAACCTTATGATTTTAAAAGAAAATGAAATGGATAAATCCGCTTTCTAAAGAACCGAGACACCAAACCACCAAATGCTTCAAGAGCAACCGACCGGAATGTTCAAAAAAG
>CBDUWS010000426.1:0-2126 GCA_965370985.1 uncultured bacterium | reverse complement strand
CCACTTCCTCTTATCTCATCTCCACCTTCTTCAGTAACAACGCCCTCGTTTGAAGAAACCTTGGCCTCCCATGGGCAACAACTGCTCACAGCCAACTCCGTCTCTACCCTTCAGGTGAATGTGGGAAAAGTTTGTAACCAGACTTGCCATCATTGTCATGTAGATGCTGGGCCTCAACGAACCGAAAGCATGACCAAAGGCACCATCGACCAGATCATAGAGGTCTTGGACCGAACTCCACAGATTTCGACGGTAGACATTACTGGCGGGGCTCCGGAGATGAATCCCCAATTCGAGTATTTGGTTCGACAATGCCGTGTTCGCGGTCGAAATGTCATTGACCGATGCAATCTGACCGTTTTTTATGTCAAAGGGAAATCGCACCTTCCTGAATTTTTAGCTGAACAAGGGGTCGAAATCATTGCGTCACTTCCTTGTTACCAGGAAGCCAATGTCGACCAACAGCGTGGCAAAGGCGTCTTCAATCGCAGTATCAGCGCGCTACAAACATTGAATAGGCTAGGGTATGGGAAAATCGGAACCGGCCTCAACCTGCATCTGGTCTATAACCCCCAGGGGGTTTCTCTTCCACCCCCGCAAGGGGAATTAGAACAGGACTATAAAGAAGAGCTGATGAGTCGGTATGGAATCCAGTTTAATCGACTGATGACCATTACGAATATGCCGATCAGTCGTTTCTTGGAAGATTTACGCGAATCCGGCCAAGTCGAGGCGTACTACACCCTCTTAGTGAATAGCTTCAATGAAGCCACCGTTGAAAACCTCATGTGCCGTTCGTTAATCAGCGTGGGATGGGATGGGCGCTTGTATGACTGTGATTTCAATCAGATGCTGGATTTGCCTTTTCCAAACGATTCACCACAATGGATCGGAGATTTTAATCTCGCCGCCTTAGAGGATCGGCGTATCGTGGTGGGCTCGCATTGCTTTGGATGCACGGCAGGGTCAGGATCATCCTGTGGCGGGACTCTTGCCTAAGCGTTTCTTCCAAGTTTTCCAATAATTTTCAATCTTTTTTCTTCGCTCATCTGGCGCTGCCCATCTGAGCCCCACCCCGTTCACGGGCCCGCATCCGCGACCTCTTGCAACCGGCTTACAGCTACCCGATGACCAACTCAATCCGGTTGAACTTCTGAGCCCTAATCCCCCTCGGCCTTTACACGCGCCAAAGTGTCGCCATCCTTGCCAACATGGGACAGGAAAGCCCTTCTCACAGGCCGTCCCCTTCATTTGAGACCGCTGATTGCCCCCCGGCGACTTCTTTGGTACTTTTCTGCTCGCCAAAAAATCCCGTTTAAAATTCCTATTCGTTCAGGCATTTTATGGCCAAAGTTGGTAGAAACTCTCCTTGTCCTTGCGGATCAAGATTGAAATTCAAAAAATGCTGTCTCAATAAAGTTAAACCCCAGCCCCTGTGGCCGTCAGGGCCTCTGAAATTGGAGAAGGTTTCAGATATTGGCACCTCCTATCCACCCATGTCCAGGCTTGGGTTGGGGATGATGGAGCTGTTGGACTTTTCATCGCTTTCCGGTTCGGTCTCGGATGTTGTGAAAGGGAATTCTCTTGAAGCTGCTCGGTTACTACATGAGTCCGAAGAGATTGCGAAACCCATTATCGCTGAAATCAAGGCAATACGGAATGATCTTGAGAAAAATGGGGTTCAGCAGGATTCAAATGGTAGCCCAATGGTCCCAGGAACCTGTAAACACCTGTCAGAATCTAGAAAATGCATTTTACTTTGGGATCGTATCGCCGGTTTATTTTTCAGTTCCTTTAATAGCATTTGGGATGTCTCGTTTAGTCGAACGTCCATCAACGAATTCAAAGAGTTCCTCGTTTATAAGTTTGGAGGAGACCACATCCTTTCCATGCTTATTAATGACGACATCGGATGGGTTCATGACTTAAATGGATTGATATCCCTATCGGAAGACGCTTTCGATAATCATCTTGTAGATTTCAAGGTCGAGAAGGGTGGCCCCGGTGGGAAATTTTTAGTTACTCTCCCATCTTTTTCAAACGGACTGCAAATTTCGGATTACTTGGAAGTTTTAAATCACAATCTAATGACTTTCACTGAAGAATTTCTAGTCTTTTCAATAAAT
>CBDUWS010000425.1:0-2144 GCA_965370985.1 uncultured bacterium | reverse complement strand
GGCGGCACTCCAATAAAGGTCAGGCGCCCATTAATAATCGTGGCCGGCACAGCCCGAATAGAATGCCGTTCCGCCAATTCTTGCCCTGGCTCCGAGGAAATGTCGATTTCCCGATAGGTAAAGCTATATTTGACCTTCATGCCCTTCCACATCGTCTTCGCGGAAGGACAAGCCGAACAGGTTTTAGACACCAATAACGTCACATTCGCCATAACTTCTCACTCCCTTTCACGTAATAAAACAGGAACTCATGTTAACATCCAGGAAAAGAGGCGAGCAAGGTACCCCGTTAAGGTTGGGTTCGGATTCGAAATCAAAAAACAAGGAAAAAACATTTTTTTGTGCTTATCAATTCGAGTCTGAACCCTAATTGAGCATAGCGTAAAGCGGTATGAGCGGACCTATCAATCACGCTTGCCGGGGTCAAGCTCGATGATACCTTTGCGAATGGCCAGAATAGCAGCTTGTGTCCGATCGTACGCATGAAGTTTATGGAAAATATTCCGGACATGATTTTTGACTGTTTTCTCGCTCAGATCCAACACATTGGCAATTTCCTTGTTGGTTTTGCCATCGGCAACTAACTGCAAAACCGTAATTTCCCGTTCGGTGAGATCGTGTTCCAAAATCCCTCGTTTTTTTCCTTTGCCTTCAGAGAGCAAAGAAAATTCCGCCAAAATCTTACTGGCCACGGATGGATGGATGAGCGACTCTCCTTTCGCAATGGTACGGATCGCGGAAATGATTTGCGCCGAGTCGCAATCTTTGAGGAGATAGCCCGTCGCCCCGGCTCGCACGAGGTCAAAAATATATTGCTGCTCCTCATACATGGTCAGAGCCACCACCCCGATATGAGGGAACTCGCGCTTGATAATGCGGGTGGCTTCGATCCCTGTCATCCCGGGCATACTCACATCCATGAGAATGACATCCGGCAACAGGGTTCGAGTCTGTTCGACCGCATCGCCACCATCTTTGGCTTCACCGACGACTTGAATATCATCTTTCGTTTCGAGAATCGCCGAGAGCCCTTCTCGCACCACACGATGATCATCGACAATCAAGACTTTAGTTTTTTTTGGCATAACCGATTTTCTCCTTTGTGGCGAGCGGGACGGTAATTTCTACGGTCGTTCCGGTTCGAGGCTTCGACACCCACTGAACGTCACCCCCCAACATCCTTGCACGTTCCTTCATACTTCTCACCCCAAAATGATCCCATTTCTCCGGATTCTGACTTTCCTTCTGTACATCAAACCCTTGTCCATTATCTGATACCTTAGCTTCTAACAAATCCTTCGTGAGATGAACATTGACCGCCACCTTCGTCGCTTTGGCATGCTTGGCCACATTACTCAAGGCTTCCTGCACCATGCGAAAGACAAATACTTTGGCTTTAGGATCAAGCTGAGATTCGTCTCCTTTTCCCTCAAAGGTGGTGCGAATCCGATGTTCCCGTTCATACAACGTCAGATAATTCGACAAGGCCGGGATGAGCGCCAAGTGATCATATTGCCCGGGACGGAGATTATACACCACCTCGCGCGCTTCCTGTATCGCATGCTTCAATTCCCCTTTGGTTTGATTCAGCATGGTCAATCCTTTGCTGGGATCCTCCGAAACCAATTCACGTACCCGTTCCATCTTGAGATTGGCACCCACTAAGGTTTGAACTAACCCATCATGAATTTCACAGGCGATGCGCGTACGCTCTTCATCTACAGCCCCTTCAGCTTCTTCCTTCACATACAGGCGAAAGAGCGATTGATATCGAGTCAGCGTGCTTTCGATTTCCACTGAGGCACGAATCCGTGCCTCAATCAGTTGCCACATAAACTTGGCACTTGCCCCGCCCACCAGTGTTAAGTGTGGAGCTTGCACCTCCAAGAGTTTCTGTTCCACCTCTGGATCACCAGTGACGTCGATCACTAAATCCACATCTTTCATTTTCAAAAGATCTTGATAGCGGCGGCGGACAGGAATGCCCAATTTTTTGGCAAGACGGACTCCCCTCGTCAATGGTCGGATTTCAGCCACACCCACGACGGTGACTAATGGGTCTTCCGCAAAAATTTCCATGAGGGCGGTGCCTCCATGCCCAGCCCCAATGATTGCCACACGGCTGGCGGTCACACCTTGTGAAG
>CBDUWS010000424.1:0-2152 GCA_965370985.1 uncultured bacterium | reverse complement strand
AGTGGGAGGCGAACAGATCGTAAGATTTGCCATTCGGTCATTCCGAGTGCTCGACCGGTTTCGACCACGTTTGGCGCGGCATCGCGCAATCCTGAAAAGGTATTGCGCAAAATGGGATACAGAGAATAAATCCACAGGGCCATGATCGCGGGCAGTGCTCCTACGCCAAAGAGCGGAATCATAAACGCCAGTAATGCGATCGAGGGAATGGTTTGCGACATGCCGATTATGCGGATCATGGTTTCTGCGCCTTTTCGCCAACGCTCAAGTATGAAGGCTAGTGGAATGGCCAACATAATGCCTAGCAGTAAACCCATGCCAGCCAGACCCAAATGTTCTCCGGTCCGAACCATCAACGTCGCTCGTCGCTCCCACATATAGGATAAGAAAGACGTAGATTCTTTTAGTGTTGCTGTGGCTGGTTGGTGTTCTTCTTTGACCAGGTGGAGATCTTGTAAGGCGTCGTAGGCGACTTGGGGTATCGCTTCGCCCTGTTCTTGAATGCGAAGATTTAATTCACGCATACGTTCAGGACTGAGGGCGTTGGTCAGTAAGCTCAGCACCTGCCCCAGTTCAGGATGCTGTTTCAGGGTTTCTCCCCGAACCAGCGCTGTGGCGTCATAGGGAGGGAAAAATTGACGGTCGTCTTCCAAGACCACAAAGTCGTACACCGCTAAACGGCCATCGGTGGTATACACATCCAATAAGTCCACATCGCCTTTGTCAGTTGCTTGATATTTTAAGGATTGTTGCATGCCGACCACCTCCCGAAACTGCAGGCCGTAGTATTTTTTGAGTCCCGGGAGACCATCGGCACGTTGGATAAATTCGTAGCCAAAGGCAGCTTTCATGGTGGGCGCAACGTCCACCAAATCAGACAAGGTGCGGAGCCCCAGAGCTTGTGCACGATCACGGCGAAGCGCAAGCGCATAGGAATTATCAAACCCGAGTGGTGCGAGCCACCAGAGATCCCATCGCTTACGAAATTCTGTACGCACCTTGTTCAGGGTGGCTACCGGATCGCGCATTGGTTGTTCGCCAAGAATTGTTACGAGTCCGGTACCCGTGTATTCAGGATAGAGATCGATCCCCCCGGTCGTTAACGCCTGAAAGCAAATTTGTGTGCCGGCAAGGCCTAAGCGTCGTTCGACCGTTAATGCTGTTTGGGCTTCGATCAGTTGTGCGAACATTTCTGCGAGAAGCCGATTCTCCAGAAAATTTTTTGAGCCTACAATGATCGTCATATTGGGGGAAGCCAGAACCGAGGATGTCCAGATCACAAACCACAGGGCACCGAATAGATTACTGCCTATCCATGTAAGCCGTTTAGACCGGAATAAATTTCTGTCAGAAGCCGAGAGGATCATCTCAACGTAGCAAAGCCGAGTGATGTTCTATAAGCGACGTCACATAGGGTGTTGCCGGTGTCGCGATTAGTTCTTGTGGAGTACCTATTTGATGAATGCGACCATCTTTCAGCACGGTGATCCGATCGCCTAGCCGAAAGGCCTCTGACATATCGTGAGTAATCAGGACCATGGTTTTATGGAGCTGGGTTTTGAGGGCAAGAAATTGTTCGTGCAGTTCATGACGAGTCAATGGATCCAAGGCGCTAAACGGTTCATCCAATAACACGATTGGCGGATCGGCCGCCAAGGCTCTTGCGACGGCCACCCGTTGGCGCTGTCCGCCGGATAATTCAATGGGATAACGGTCGGCTATCTGTGTTGGATCTAAATTGACGAGGGGAAGTAAAGTATTGAGGCGATCGAGCTGTTGCTCAATGGGCCATTCTAATAATTGAGGCACTAAACAGACGTTGTGTCGGATGGTCCAATGGGGAAAGAGTCCTCCATCTTGAGGGACGTACCCCAACCGGCGTCGTAGGGCAATAGGATCTTGACCGGTTGCCGGATGACCTTGAATGAAGACTTCGCCTGAAGAAGGTTCAGCAAGTCGATTCAGCAATCGCAGAAGTGTGGTTTTTCCGGAGCCACTTTCACCAATGAGAGCCATCGTTTCGCCCTGTTGCACCCCCCAATCGATGTCCTGAAGCGCATAGGTGCCGTCAGGAAATCGTTTGCTGACGTGTTGGACTTCAAGCTCCCAAGTGTTGGCCACAGGGTCTCCAGATTGGATCGTGAGGAGAATT
>CBDUWS010000423.1:0-2153 GCA_965370985.1 uncultured bacterium | reverse complement strand
AGGTGGGGTAGAGTCGTGCTATTGGCGACAAGTTGCAGGGTGGAACCTACATAATCCCACTTCACGTTTCTACCTCCCCTAGCTATTCTTGATGCGTCCCTCCGGGCGCGTCATTGCTTGATTCGTCTTGAAAGACCACACCTTTTTCTTACAAAGGAGGGGGATTTAAGGGCAATCAAGCACAATTATCACCCATGCTATAAACCGGATGTCGATGGAGTGGAAAAAGGGAACTCAAGGTGAAAGGTGGTTCCTTGGCCCATTGTACTTTGAATGAGGACTTGTCCTCCATATTCCTGAACCAAGGAACGAACGGAGTGAAGGCCTAACCCTGTGCCTTGTCCTGGTGGTTTGGTGGTATAGAACGGCTCAAAAATCTTTTCCATCTTTTCTGGTGGAATTCCAGGGCCCGTATCTCCAATACTGATGGACGCCACTTGATCTGTATTCCTGGCTCCGAGCGTCAAGGTGCCTTGACCATTCATGGCCTGCAACGCATTAATAATGAGGTTGACGCAAATTTGAACAATGGCTTCGGGCCTCGCCAGAATGACAGGATCAGCAGAATAGTCTCGTACAATCTTCATGTTCTCAAGACCCGATGCAAATTTCGCCACCTTCATCGCTTCTTCAAGTTGTTGCGTGAGGGTGACGGGGACACATTCTTTGAGGGTGTCCTGATGGGCGTAGAGGTTGAGGTCTTTGCATATGGTGATGATGCGTTTGGCAGCCTGCAAGACCTCGGAGGCTTGCTCCCGGACGGCCACTGGATCCATTTCTTCAAGAAGATTTTCAGAGAACCCCAGAATGACGTACATGGGATTATTAATATCATGTAAGATTCCGGAAGCCAGTGTGCCAATGTTAGCCAATTTTTCTATGTGCGTCATATTTTGTATGCGCACGCTTTTATCCTGGATGAATTTTTCTAAAAGTGTCGTCGTGTGCTGACCGGGAATTTCCATGTTCGATACACCATACCCATTGGCACAGGGGGGGAGGGCAGGCTCACCCGTGAGATTCAGGAGAATATGAGGAGAGGTCCGGTTGAGAAGTGTCTCCGGGCATGGGCAGCATCCGCATCGAAGCTCGTGTTGTCGTACTTCCTCTTGTTCGCCATGTCTTGGGTCTGTGATCCCCACCATTTCCACTCCCGGTATATGTTCCAAGAGTGACATAGTATGGCGACTCCTTTCATTGCACCCTAATAGCGCTATTCGAAGGGAGCCGTTCGGTGTTGAAGGCGGAGCGTTCTCCATTGAATGAAGAGAAGCGGGGGTGGGAGCCGGAAGTTCCATGGGATTCTCCAGTGAATGGGCTATGGGAAACCATGCTCGATTGGATTCAGTGGAGGTTCCTGCCGAAATTATGGAATCATACGTTTCAAAGGTCTTCATGAGACGTCCTTGTTGTTTTTATTCTTTCCTCAAGGGTTATAGGGGTTTCCCAACGCTTCCCGACGGGCAAATCGTCAAAACCAACTGATTCGTCGTTGCTCAAGAGCATCGGCCACCGCAGCTGTTAATTTTTCCCGATCGACTGGTTTAACTAAATAATCGGTCACCCCTCGTTTCATGAGCTGCATGGCCAGATCCAAATCCGGAAAACCGGTGAGCGCAATCAATGGTACGCTGGGGTATTC
This sequence comes from uncultured bacterium, assembly GCA_965370985.1. Classification (GTDB taxonomy): domain Bacteria; phylum Nitrospirota; class Nitrospiria; order Nitrospirales; family UBA8639; genus Nitrospira_E. The sequence goes on along the minus strand of CBDUWS010000423.1, from coordinate 511 downwards.
CCGTTGAAAATAATCCATGGCTTCTACACCATTGATATTGGGCATCCGAATGTCGGTGATGATGACATCGATCACCATGGGATGTTCTCCCTCATTAAGAAGGGTTATGGCTTGCTGACCATCTTCAGCCTCGACGACATAGTACCCAAGTTTTTCCAACGACATTCGAACCACTTTACGAATGTCCTTTTCATCATCCACGACGAGCACCCCTCCCAGATAGGACTGGCCGGAAAACATGCCTGCGGTTCGTTCTTTCCTTTCCGGCGTAACCGTTCCAAGTGGAAGCGAAGTTTCTCTTGGTATAGAAGAAACCGGGGTCATGGTGGATGAAGAATAGGTTGTCATGGCTTAAGCCCTCCATTGGATAACATGCTCTTCTCGTTAGAAACTGGTTGAACAATTGTGTCTGTTCTTTTTAATAAGTGCTGCAACACTTATGCCGTATTGATTGGAAGAAATGATCTGAAAGTATGAAGAATCGTAACTGTCTAATTGCTAAAGAGAATCC
>CBDUWS010000422.1:0-2153 GCA_965370985.1 uncultured bacterium | reverse complement strand
CCTGCTCCATCCCAAGCCACGCCAAGTACAGGGCCCTGCAAGCTGTGCTCCGCCCTGCATGCGGCGATATGGGCATGGTGATGCTGGATTTGAAGCACGGGAATATTATGGCGCTGTCCAAATTGATGAGCAAATCTTGTGGAGCGATAGTCCGGATGACTGTCGCAGACAATGGCTTGAGGTGTGAGACGAAACAAGGCCAGCATATCAGAAATGGTTCGTTCAAATTGAGTAGAGGCTTCAGGAGTCGAAAGATCTCCGATGTGTTGACTGACGATAATCTGATCGCCAGATGTCACGGCAACCGTATTTTTGAGATGGCCACCGACAGCCAAAATTGGAGGCAACCTGTGATCAGCGTCAAGACCTGATTCCACTGCTAGGGGAGTGGGCACATACCCGCGGGCGCGACGACGCATCAAACATTTGTCGTTGACTACTTTAACGATTGAATCATCAACGGGTCTCACTATGGGACGATTATGCACCAGAAAGGCATCGGCTATCCCGTGAAGACGATGTACCGCATCCTGTTCATCAATGACGAGAGGCTCTTCCGAACGGTTTCCACTCGTGGCGATGACCGGAATGAGGAGATCATTCATCAAAAGATGATGGAGGGGCGTATTGGGAAGCATGGCTCCTACATAGGGATTATTGGGTGAAACGTCCCATGCCAAAGTTGATGTGTTTCTTTTTCTTACTAACACGATGGGGGCAGCAGGAGATGTCACGAGACTTGTTTCTTCTGGTGAGACGAAGCAATGCTGTTCGAGGTATGCCAGGGAGGGAAAGAGCACGGCAAATGGTTTAGTGGGTCGGTTTTTTCGTCGGCGTAATCGTTGGACGGCATCCGATGATTCAGCATTCACCCATAGTTGAAATCCTCCCAACCCTTTCACGGCCAATATGCCGCCGTGTCTGACGATCTCTGAGGCGGCTTGAAGTCCCTCTTCTCGTTGGACCAATAGGTTCCCTTCCTGATTCCATAATTCAACCTGAGGGCCGCATGAAGGACAGGCGATCGTTTCTGCATGAAACCGGCGGTCAGATGGATCATTATATTCGTGCTGGCAATTAACGCAGAATAAGAACTGATGCATCGTGGTATTGAGACGATCGTAAGGTAGGCGAAGCGCAATACTGAATCGTGGCCCGCATTGGGCACAGGTGGTGAATGGATAGCGGTAACGGCGTGACAGGGGGTTCTTGATATCTTCTAGACATTTTTGACAGGTAGCTAGATCGGGTGAAATGACCGATTGTGCCTGATCAGTCCATTGGCTGGAGCGTATAGAAAAGGACTGTTCGCCGAGAACAGGAATAAGGATTGAAGACATTGTCTGAATGTTCCCGGAAAGCGGGAGCTCGGTCGTGACCCGCTTCTGAAAAACTTGAAGGTGGTTTTGGGTCCCTTCCAATTCAAGCAGAGTTCCCTGTGTCGTATTCGCGATCCACCCGCTTAGCGATAAGTCCTGAGCCAAACGAAACACAAAGGGGCGAAAGCCAATCCCTTGAACCGTTCCACGAATCGTCAGTTGAATCCGCTCACGCTGGTCGGATCCGATATGTGATTGGACGGCAGAGGTCATGGTGGGCTCTCCACGAATTCAATGTCTTTAATGATCAATTCAGGGTGGTCTTCCCACGCAATATCTCCTGAGAAACAGTGAGGGCAGCCATAGGTCTCGGGAGCACGATCAAACACTGCTAAGCAGGATTGGCATGTCCCGGTCGAAACCCGTATGTGAATGTCCAAGTCGGCGGAATCGACAGCAGTGCCCTGAGCAGCAAAACGAAAGGTGGCTTGTAATTCTTCTGCGGTATGACTGGCTAGGTGGGAATGGCTGTCAATTTCTAGTCGAATGAGCGACAGATTGGTCCCTGGTCGAGTCTGGCACAGTTGTTCGACTTGCTTCACTACTTGTTGCAGTAATTGCAGTTCATGCATGGGAAAGGCACAACTCTTCGAGCCTAATCCGGTTGGCCACGCTCGTCATGGCCCTCGATACCGGGGGTGATAAGGCATGTCCTTTTTGAATATGGCCCAACTCGATGCCAAAGAGGACGACGTGTGCAGGTAATACTTCCAGCGTATGAGCCAGAGTCAGCGCTTCTGCCAGACCAAAGGTGTGGGTGGAAGAAGCCGATGT
>CBDUWS010000421.1:0-2162 GCA_965370985.1 uncultured bacterium | reverse complement strand
AAAGAAATAACATCCAGAGAAGGGTTTTTTCTCTACGTTCAATTCATGCCAATTACAACCGTTAGGGAGCAATTTAAATTGAGAGGATATGCCGGAAATGTTTTTATCGGATCCCAGGCATGGACTAAAGTCGTTGACTCATTCATGCCTCCTGGTTGTGATATGGCACCCTATCGAAAAATGAAAAATAACGTCGGCATGGAAATGGTCCTATTAGATTCACAAATATTTACGGATTCAAGCATCGAAGCCCTTGCCGAAATAATGAGTGCAAGAGCGAATAGAATTATAAGAGGGAAAAGTGCAGAAATGACGGCGTTGATAACGCAATTAGCCGAGAAGTGAGCTAAAAAGGTAGGAATTCCATCGGAGATTCAATCTGGATATGTTCCTCCACCGGTTTAAATGCGTTGGTTCTTGGCCACTTTGCGAACGTTTATTATGAGATTTGAAGCTATAAAGAGGAGCAATCGTCATCACAATTTCCCAATTTAATTTGCCAAGGGTCGAGTCAAGAAATTGACCTCTTCAGTGAGCCGGCTTTTTGGCGGTGGCCGTAGAGGAGGGTCACGTTGACGCGGCGGCTTTCATAATTGTCGTGAAAGTCGATGACGTCGGTTTCGTGGAAGAGATTAGAATTGAAAATGACCGCGCGGTTTTGGCGGTGAGGGATAGTAATAGGTTTGGCCCCGCTGTCCTCCAAAAATTTCTGAATCTTGTGTTTGTTCTTGTCGTTATTGTATTCCGCAAAATCCCAGTCGTCCGGTGCTTCCTTATCCCACACCACCAGCCCGCCTGATTCAGGATTGCGGTTGGCTTCGTTCGGCGTGATCCAGAAATTCACATTCACGGCTGCCGCATCCGCGTGCATATTCAAGCCTCGTAGGGCACTGTCGTGTTTGAAGGCCCAAGCCTGTTGCAGCTGATGGTGTTGGAAGATTTTGGGGAAACGGGTCCGAAGTTCTTCCGCAATTTGTAGAAGCAAGGGGCAGGCAAAACCATTGGCCAGAAATGTCCCGATATACCCATTTTGATAGTCGCGTTTCCAAATGGTTGATTCCAGGCAAAAGGATCGAATGTGGGTCAGGGCCTGTTCAGTTAATAACTCGTCCACAGCCATGGCTTCAGGGCTCGTGGAAAAGTACCGGGTTTCAATCTCCTCGATATTCAATGAAGGATTGACCGCGCTCCCTTCCAGTCTTCCGGTTGGTCGTATAGACACAAATCGATTGAAGGAGGGCGCCATCTGCATTTGTTCTTCAGAGGTCAGCTTGAGAAAAATAGAGTCTGATGATGATTGGGCAATTCGGTGATACAAGGTCGTTAGCACTTCTTGATAGTGGTCTGGAAGAGGGACGGCCGGCGTCTGCGCGGCAAGATAGTGGAGTTGTTCATAGTCATGTTTTACGCGGGCTTTGGTGACAAAGGCGGGTGCCATGCCGCGCCCATGGTTATAGGTCAAATCAGCCGAGCGTTGAAAACACGATAATGCGGCGTCTTCCTGTCCTTGCCAAAGACGCACGAGACCTAAATGATAATGGGCGTTGGCATAGGCTGGTTTCAGGGTGAGAGCCTGGTGAAAGGCCTCAGCAGCTTCAGCCAGTTTCCCTTGATCTTGAAGGACCACGCCCATGTTATTGAGGGCTTCGGCATGCTGTGGGGCGAGGGCTAAGGCTTGGCGGTACTGATCGAACGCTTGGTCTGGCGTTCCTTTCTCCTTATACACGACTCCCAAGTTATTGTGGAGATCCGGAGATTGCGGTTTAAGTGTTAACGCTTGTTGGAAGGTCGTGATCGCCTCTTCCCATTGGCGTTGCCGTCGATAGACATTTCCCAAATTTGCCATGGCTTCGACGTAAGCAGGGTTTAACCGGCAGGCCTGTCGATAGGCGACAATGGCATCGTCCCACCGCTCTTCTTTCTCCATCACCAACCCAAAATTAAAGTGGTAGTGAGGTTTGCTAGGGTCTTGAGCTATGGCCTGTTCAATACAGGTGACCGCCAGGGAATTGTGCCCTTGTTGGTAAGCGAGGAGCCCTCGAAGATGAAGCGAATCCGCATGAGCGGGGAATTGGCTCAGGATTCGATCGTAGCCTGCTTCGGCCTGTTGAAAGCGTTTGGCCTGATGATGCCCAACCGCTTCTTGGAACAGGCGATGGGCC
>CBDUWS010000420.1:0-2169 GCA_965370985.1 uncultured bacterium | reverse complement strand
GGCTTGGGCTCGCCATCACCAAAAAGCTCGTGACGCTCATGGGTGGACACCTTCAAGTCAAAAGCACCCTTGGTCAAGGAAGTCAATTCTGGTTTACAGTCCATCTTCCGGCAACCGACGAATATGTGAGCCGAACCGGCGAGGATATACCCCAAATTCGTTCGTTGAAAGGGAAGACCAAGCATGTTCTCATCGTCGATGATAAATGGGAAAATCGAATGATCCTCACGAACATTCTCAAGCCATTAGGTTTTACCATTCAGGAAGCGGAGAATGGGGAAGAGGCCTTAGAACGTGCCTTGGAGTTTGCACCTGATCTCATTTTCATGGACTTGGTCATGCCGAAAATTGATGGATTTGAAGCGACACGCCGTATTCGCCAATCAGGAAATCTGCCGGACGTAGTCATCATTGCCATATCCGCCAGCGTTTTCGAGCATGATCGTCAGCAAAGTCTCGATGCAGGGTGCAATGATTTCTTACCTAAGCCGGTCAATATTGAACAACTGCTTCGCACCATCGAGAAGCACCTTAATATCGAATGGGAATACCGGGAACCACCTCCACGGAAGGAGAGATCTCCTGAAGATCGCCAAACGCTGATTCTTCCCCCACCTGATACTCTTAGGAACCTGATTCAACTTGCACAAAAGGGGCAAATAGTGGGAGTGCGAAAGGAAATTTCCCAAATCGAGCAAATGGGAATAGAATATGGACCCTTTGTCCAGGAATTGCGGGTGTTTACCAAAGCCTTTCAGCTCAAACAACTCGGTGAGTTTGTTGAACCATTTTTGGAGAAAAAGGAATGAGCCCGGATCCCGCACCACCAGGCACCCTGTTAATTGTCGACGACACTCCAGTCAACTTGGAAATTCTGGTTGAAATCTTTGCCAATCGGGGCTTTGATGTTTCAGTTGCCACGGATGGGCAAAGTGCGATTGACCAAATTTCCCATGCGAGACCCGACTTAATTCTCCTGGATGTCATGATGCCGGGTATTGACGGCTTTGAAACCTGTCGCCGATTAAAGGCCAATCCGGAAACCAAGGATATTCCAATCATTTTTATGACCGCCTTATCCGAAACCACAGACAAGGTCAACGGCTTTAAGGTAGGAGCAGTGGATTACATCACGAAACCTATCCAACATGAAGAAGTGCTAGCGCGAGTCACTGCCCATGTCGCACTACGTTCCCTGCACCAACAACTTGAAGAGGCGAATAATACCCTTGAGCAACGTGTCAATGAACGGACGGAAGAGCTCCAACAGGCTCTGCAAGAAGTCGAGCAACTCAAAACACGCCTCCAGGCAGAAAACACCTACCTCCAAGAAGAAATCAAGGTTGCTCATAATTTTGACGAGATCATCTACAAAGCTGAGTCGTTTCATGCCATTCTTCGACAGGTAGAGCAGGTGGCGCCAACGGATGCGACCGTCCTTATACTTGGTGAATCCGGGACCGGGAAGGAATTGTTAGCCCGAGCTGTCCACAACCATAGCAAGCGACGAGCTCGTCCCTTAGTGAAAGTCAATTGTGCTTCTCTTCCAACCAACCTTATTGAAAGCGAATTATTCGGTCACGAAAAGGGAGCCTTTACCGGTGCTCTTGTCAAAAAAATCGGGCGATTTGAATTAGCAGATGGTGGAACCATTTTTTTAGATGAGATCGCGGAAATGCCAATCGAACTGCAGGCAAAACTCCTACGAGTTCTGCAGGAAGGGGAATTCGAACGGTTAGGCAATTCCCAAACGACCAAAGTCGATGTACGGATCATTGCGGCCACGAATCGAGAATTAGAGCAGGCCGTGAAAGCAGGAACTTTTCGAGAAGACCTGTATTACCGCGTAAATGTTTTTCCTATCACGAGCCCGCCTTTGCGAGAACGCCGGGAAGATATTTCCATATTGGTGCCACATTTTCTCAAGAAATTTCGTGCAAAGATCGGCAAGCCGGTACGGACGGTATCCCCCGAAGCCATGCAGGCTTTGCAAGCCTATCACTGGCCAGGCAATGTACGGGAACTGGAAAACATGACCGAACGTGCTGTGATTTTATCCACAGGGCCAGTGTTAGAGATGGAGAACTTCCCTGCTCTGTCCGCAGTCACCCCTCAACTCGCTGTAACGACTACGCCCGGAATGGATAGTGACTCTCTCCGAACCCTCGA
>CBDUWS010000419.1:0-2178 GCA_965370985.1 uncultured bacterium | reverse complement strand
TCGATTCCCTAAGTCCGACAGGCTCCTAGGGTTCTGTTAAATAAATAGGTTGACGGAGCCATGCCGGGCTTCAGCCAGGTAGGTGCTGACTCCGGCCAGTTGGTCTATGCCGTCGATTAGCGTATCTTTTGAAATGCCCAACATTCCTAAGGTTGTGGTGCAGGCGATCATTTGTACGCCAAGGTCTTGAGCCGTTTCTAACAGTTCGGCAATGCCTGGCATGCGATTGTTTTGCATGACCTTTTTCATCATGATCGTACCTAGCCCACCGAAATGGAATCGGGAAAGGGGCAAGTTATTGGTGCCACCCTTGTTGATCCATCCAAAGGCCCGGCGCATCCAGTCTTTAGCCGAGCTGGTCGATCCTTCTTTTCGGATGATATTCAAGCCCCAAAAGGTGAAAAACATGGTCACTTTCATTCCCATAGCTGCAGCGCCCGTGGCAATGATGAACGCAGCCATGGCTTTATCCATGTCACCACTTAAAACGACGAGGGTCACACGGTCGGGCTTCGTTTCTTTTAATTCGGCGAGGGCTGTGGCGGGTTCAAGTTTTGTGGCATTCATGGGTGTCACCTTTATACTGTAATAAGTGAGAGAATAATTTGAAGCCTTTGATAGAGTCTCCACTCCTGAGATTTTGTGACAGGATTATACCAGGTTCGTGGGTCCTTTTTGGGAAGTTTTCCGATGACCTTGCCATAATCCCTTGAAAATCAGTTAGTTCGACTATAATGTGTGGAAAATTTTTGTGTCAAGGAAGGTGAGAATATTAATAAGGCTGATGAAAAAAGGAAGGTGATGGCACATCGATTAGTTGAAAGCGTGCCGAATATTAGTGAGGGCCGAGATCAGGCAGTGATTTCCAAGTTGGCAGCCGGTATCCAAGCCATCCCCAAAGTTGCCCTGCTTGATGTCCATCGCGACCCTGATCACAATCGATCAGTGTTCACTATTGTAGGCGAGCCGGAAGCCATGGGTACGGCCCTTTTTGGTTTGGTCCAACAGGCTCAGCGGCTTATTGATATTCGCCAACATCAGGGGGAACATCCACGACTTGGTGTTGTAGATGTGGTGCCGTGGATTCCGATACAAGGGGTGACCATGAAAGATTGTGTCATGCATGCCAGAGATCTAGGTGCGCGAATAGGGCGGGAACTTGAGATTCCAGTATTTTTGTATGAACAGGCCAGTCACGTTTCCTCACGAGCGAAGTTGGAAACCATCAGGCGGGGAGGGTTGACGGCTTTGGACACTCGGATGAAAACCGATAGTGGATGGCAACCGGACTATGGCCCGCCTATTGTCCATTCGACTGCTGGAGCCATAGCCGTGGGGGCACGATTCTTCCTGATCGCCTTCAATGTGGTGCTGAAGAGTAATGATCTCGTTGTGGCTGATCATATTGCTAAGTCCATTCGGACTTCTAGTGGCGGCCTGCAGTCTGTCAAAGCTATGGGTGTGCATCTGACTTCTCGAAAGTTAGTGCAAGTGTCCATGAATCTCACGGATTATCGGGACACGTCTTTGCTCATGGCCTTTGAGGCCGTGAAGCGAGAGGCGCAGCGCTATGATGTAGACATTCTGGAAAGCGAAATTGTGGGATTGGTGCCTCAAGCTGCGTGGGATGATACCTTGTTGAACGATCTCAAGTTAAAGCCGATAGATTCCGATCCCATATTAGAATTTCGTCTAGAACAATCCTCTGATTTTCAGATATAATTGAGGATAAATTCTACGTAAGTTGTAAGGGTGGTTTTACCGATTATTAAGGAGGTTAAGGATGAATACAACAGCTGAAGGGCGCACAGCGATTCGAGAGAGCAAGTTCGGGCATTTAACGGTCGGCGCAATAATGGAAACGCAAGTCCAATCCGCAGAGAAAGACACAAAGGCTGAAATGATAGCGTCTTATATGATGGAGGGATTCGGATCCGTGCCTATTGTTGATAACAACAACAAACTTCTGGGTATTGTGTCAGAGTTTGATCTGCTCGCGTCGCTTCGCAAAGGAAAAAAATTGGAAGAAGTGACCGCGGGCGACATCTTGACGGAGAATCCTGTTTCGGTCACGAAGGATACCGACATGATGACCTTAGTTGACGTTCTGCAAAACAACCATCTCATTCGCGTTCCTGTGTTGGACAATGTTGGCAACCTCATTGGCATTGTCGCTCG
>CBDUWS010000418.1:0-2189 GCA_965370985.1 uncultured bacterium | reverse complement strand
GACAAGCTTTCCGCACGGCATGAAATTTTTCCTTAGGCATTGTTGTCTCCATGAGGTCACAGCCAACCCGGTCCCCTTCCTTTGCAACCTGAAGCCAATACTGTTCAAGGGAAGAATGTTGCGGAGGAAATTTCTCAGCCATACCTTTTTCATACCACTCACGCAAAATATTCTGAGCCAACTCGTCTAACGCCAACGCCCGCTCAATCATCCAGGGGAGAACAAACCTTGGGGTAGTAGCCCGATCCCAGAGAGTAGCGTCTTCGAGCGATGAACTGGCCGGGAATGCAAGAGGGGCTTGATTAGCAAGATCTTGGCGAATCAAGCCAAATCCTGTCAGCACATCCTGTTGTTCCGTCGAAGTGAATGATTGCCGGTGAAGCCTCCGGCGCAATTGAGCCAGTTGATTCTTAGCCGTTCGAGTGATCGTGTCAGGAATTGATCCACGACTACTCCGGGACCACCACAACATGGCCAATGGCACATTGCGATCAATCCCATTTCCATTGCTATACATTGAGGCTAATAGCCCCTGTGCTTCTCGTGATCCACCTTCGGCTGCCTGTCGAAGTGGATCAATCGCTTCATTCATTAAATTTTGAGCTCGCAACACGATACCCAAGTGAAACAGCGCATCCACAAAGTTCGGGGTAATCCTGACCGCCTGACGAAAAGACTGTACCGCTAAGGCCAACTCCCCTTGCTCGGCATGGGCAATCCCGAGAGTAAAATGCAGATGAGCCCAGGTGGGTTGCAGCCGGGCAGCGGTTTCGAGTGCCGTCACCGCCTCATCCCATCGCCGTTCGGACACCAGAGCTGAGCCTAACTGTGACCACCCTTGTGCCCATTCCGGCCGCTGCTCAACCACCCATTGAAATTCTTTCGTGGCATCTTTGAAATGCCCCATTGCTGTCAGCGCCATTCCCAAATTGTCATGGAGCCAAAACGTGTCTTGGCCAAATGGATCCTGCTGGAGAGCTTTCCGCCAGCTATGCGCCGCCTGCGCCCAATCACCCCTGCGACTCCACGCCACGCCTAGCAACAATCGAGCGGACGTCATACGGGCATCCAAAGCTAGTACGTGCTCTAGCGCTTCCACACTCGCCTGCTCCTCTCCCTTGGCCAATAACGCCACGCCTAAGTTGAAATGGGCAGAAACCAGATCGGGTTGAAGAGCCACCGCTTGACGAGAATATTCGATGGCTTCTTGATAATCTCCTTCCTGCACGGCTAGGAGGCCCAGATTGGCATAGGTTCTGGCTTCACCAGGATTCAATGCCAGGGCCTTCCGCCAGGTTGCCCGCGCCAAATCATACTCATGGGATTCATAATGAGCCTGCCCCAACGCCACATGGGCCTGTACCCAATCCGGCGCCCAAGATAGCGCAGAATGAAAATGCGCCATGGCCACAGCCGGATTCTGCTCCGCTAAAAAACCCAAGCCCAAGGCATAGCGTGCTTCAACAAAATTGGGCTGTATACGAAGCGCAGCCTGCCATTCTTTCATCGCCTGCGGAAGCCGCCCATTCTGAACCAATGACACACCATAGTTATAGGAAACCAGCGCCGACAGAGAATAGCGTAACGACAGGGCTTCAGGATCAATCCGTTCAGCTTCGGTCCAAGCCGTGATCGCGCCAGTTAAATCTCCTGTTTTGGCTAGGGCCACACCAAGATTGTGATAGGCATCGGCGTAGCCTGGCTTTACATGAACCGACTCCCGAAACTCATCAATCGCCACGTCCAATTCATCAGTCAGAAAAAAATCGATCCCAAGTCGCAGATGCTCCTCCACATCATCTGATTCCCCATCTTCCAAATGGTTCGGTTCTTCTAATGGTTCAGCGGCAACCCCTAAAAGACTAAAGGGGGGCACTAAAATCAGCAACGTACTCATGCAAATCCGGACAGCCCTTTGACCCACTCGATAACTCACTTTCCTCACCCCAAGTTTTCAATTGTTAAAAACTGATACCAAGACGAACCGGTAGAACCCATGAGGCAACAACCCGTCCATTCAATGTATTAAGAAATTGGAAAGATTTGAAGGGTGAACAGAAGAGTTTTTTATATCCTCTCCCTACGAAGGTGAGGGTAGTAATTTCAGAAAGACGGAAAACCGCCAACATAAGGGGATTCTGAATGAAAGAGGGCATGAGGCGGAGAAAACGCCATTCCCCAGAGCTTAC
>CBDUWS010000417.1:0-2190 GCA_965370985.1 uncultured bacterium | reverse complement strand
GCTGATATGGCTGTTGAGAATGTGATTGCGGGTCTACGTGGAGATCGTCTTCCTCATTGCGTCAATCCGGAAGTTTATCAATAGTTTTTAACCCACGCGGTTTTCAAAAGAGTTGTTTTTTCAATTTCCTCTTTCTCCTTTAAAATATGGAAACATTTTTTGCCACATGTCCTCGCGGATTGGAGGACGAACTGAAAGAAGAATTCCATACCTTAGGCGGCAAGGATGTTCGTGCCACACCGGGTGGTGTGGCCTGTCAGGGGCCGTTTACGCTTTGCTATCGGTTGAACCTCGAGAGTCGAATCGCGAGTCGAATCTTGTGGCAGGTCGGGCAAGGGTCCTATCGCCATGAAGAAGATCTGTACCGCCTGGCGTTGCGATTGCCATGGCCCAATTGGTTTTCTGTGAATTGTCGGATCAAAGTTCGCCTGGTTGCGCAACAGTCCCCGCTCAAGAGTCTTGAATTTGCGACGCTTCGTGTGAAGGATGCCATTTGTGACCGTTTCGTACGAGAGACGAAGAAACGTCCGGAGGTGGATAAGCGCCATCCCGATATCCAAATTGTCGTATTCGTGGATGAAGGTCAGGCGATCTGGTACGTAGATACAACAGGTGCCCCACTCTTTAAACGTGGGTGGCGACAGGAGGCGGGAGAGGCTCCTTTGCGTGAGAATTTAGCTGCGGGAATTTTGCGCCTAGCAGGGTGGACCGGTGAGCAGGTGTTACTGGATCCCATGTGCGGAGCCGGGACCTTTTTAATTGAAGCGGCCTTCATGTCTCAAGGTATTCCTCCAGGAATACGGCGAGAATTTGCGTTCCGTCATTTACAGAACTTTAATCAATCGGCTTGGGATAGGATACGGCATGAAATCCCTAAGGCCGATCCCGTCAATTATTTGGATATATATGGCTATGATCACGATGCTCAGGCGTTATCCATGGCCAGAAGTAATCTTCAACATGTTGGATTAGCCGGTGTGCAGTTGAAACAGGCCGATGTCTTAGAGGTCACGCCACCTGCGACCCAGGGTGTGATGATCACGAATCCCCCCTATGGGGTTCGGATGGGAAGTCATGCATCCCTTGAACAGTGGTATCCGAAGTTCGGTGATGTGTTAAAGCAGCGGTTTGCCGGCTGGACGGTCTATGTGTTGACTGCGGATTTTCGTTTGCCCAAGCTTATTCGGTTGGCGCCATCTCGAAAAATTCCATTATTCAATGGAGCACTGGAATCCAGACTATATGAGTTTCAGATGGTAGCAGGAGGGAATCGAAAAGAAGCGCGGCTCTCAAAGCGACAAACAGAAAGCTGAAGGTCTTTTATAAATTGGGCGTTCCGGCCATGTTCAACAGCGTAATCCATACGTCTTCAATACATCGCAACACATAAATCCATTCATCGCATGTTTTCGGCTGCTTAAATAAATGACAATTCTCCGGGAAGGTGATATTTCTTGATGCGCTTGGGTCTTGTTCGGAAAACAAGGCGACCGGAATAGTTCGAAGTCGACGATCTTGTTGAAGTTCTTTGATGATCTCGTTCCCCGTGCGATCGGGTAAGTGATTAGATAAGAAAATAAGATCCGGTTGTGGCGCATCCATGTGTGGATACTCTTGATGTAAAAATGCCATGGCTTGGTCGCCATCTTCGGCTTCGAGGATTTCTACGCAGATGATTTGGGCGACGGTGAGGGCTTCCTTCAGGGCTTCAGTTTGAGACGGGTCATCCTCTATGGTCAGGATCTTTATGGTATTTTTGACGGCTCCTCGCATCACGTACAATCCAAGCCCACCGTTGCTTATCACGAACGGCAACGAGAGCAGAATAAGGTTAATGAGAGCCACTCGACGTTTATCGAGTTTGTGGCTTCTCTATTTTTTCGGTTGAATGGTGGATAGGGTTAAGTAGGTTGAACGTGAATGAAATTTATGGCAGGAAGATACCGAACAGGTTTCATCATAATGAAGCGAAACGGTCTGGTGACATCCAGTTATCTTCAGAAACGCGCCCTAATGGCATTGATTCTCAGCCATTGCTGAGCAATCAACGACGATGAGACGCAAGATGTGAGAACGCAAACCTACTTGCATGAAACATGAATTTCAGAGAGGCATTGTTGGATAACAGGAAGGGTATCCGGGCGTATGGCCACAATACCATTCACGCTGGGATTGGGTTGATTGCATTGT
>CBDUWS010000416.1:0-2200 GCA_965370985.1 uncultured bacterium | reverse complement strand
CATGACTAAGTGGGACTGGGCCATTCTGGCAGCCTTTATAATTTATGCACTTTATGCCGGATTTCGCGAAAGGGTACAGGCCTCTCAAAATCTCGATGAGTATTTTTTAGCCGGGCGGAGTCTCTCTGGTTGGAAAGCGGGTCTGAGTATGGCGGCCACGCAGTTCGCAGCCGATACGCCTCTTCTCGTGACTGGCCTTGTGGCGACAGCGGGGATCTTTGCCCTATGGCGTTTGTGGATTTATGCCTTGGCCTTTCTCCTCATGGGATTTTTGTTGGCGCCGAGTTGGCGCCGCGTGGGTGTGTTGACCGATGCAGAATTAACCGAGGTGCGTTATGGCCATCGTGCCGCTGCGGCACTGCGAGGAATAAAAGCTATTTATTTTGGCACTATTGTGAATTGCACCGTCTTGGCCATGGTCCTCCTGGCCGCGACACGTCTGGCTGAGCCGTTTCTACTTTGGGATCAATGGTTACCATCGGCCTTCTTTGAATTCTGCGTCCACATTGTGCAATGGGCTGGTGTGCCATTTGCCGTCGGGGGGTTGGAAGCAGACACGATTTGGGTTCGTTCCACCAACAATTTATTCTCAATTGGTGCCATTGTGTCAGTGACTATGTTGTATTCCACGACCGGTGGATTGCGAAGCGTGGTCACCACGGACATGGTGCAATTGGCCATTGGTATTGTCGCGAGTGTGGGATTTGCTTGGGTGGTGGTGGATCATGTGGGCGGTCTGACGGCTCTCACTCAGCGAATCCTAGAACAATTTACTACGTCGGCAGGCTATCCCCTGACAGGCAATGAGATTTTGGCCTTTACGCCGTTTGGTGCCAAAGATGTGACGATGATGGTTCTCTTGGTGTATGGATTTCAATGGTTGTTACAGATGAATGCGGATGGCACCGGGTATTTGGCTCAACGATCCATGGCCTGCCGAACCGATCACGATGCGCGTTTGGCGGCCGTCGTATTTACCGTGACGCAAGTCTTATTACGGAGTTTGATCTGGTTGCCGTTGGCCCTCGGGTTATTGGTGATCTTCCCCCCACTTCCAGGCTCAATCGATGTGGCCGCGCGGGAATGGACCTTTATCCAAGGAATCGATGAACTCTTGCCGGTAGGCTTGAAAGGGTTGATGCTGGTTGGCATGTTAGCCGCCTTGGCCTCGACCGTGGATACACATTTAAATTGGGGTGCGTCCTATTGGACGAATGATGTGTATCGGCGGTTTATTTGCCAAAGCTGGTTAAAACGGGTGCCCTCCAATCTTGAATTAGTGTGGGTGGCGCGTGGAAGCAACTTGCTTATTTTAGGTATTGCCCTCTGCATTCTTCCATGGCTGTCCTCGATTCAAATGGCCTGGCAAGTGAGTTTGTTATTGGGAGCAGGGATGGGTGTGTTGCTCGTGTTACGGTGGATCTGGTGGCGTATCACGGCATGGGGCGAATTAGCCTGCATTGCGACATCGATTGTCATGGCGCCGCTCCTGTTGTGGGGTTTGCCGGATCAAGAGGAATTGCGGTTGCTCATCATGGGTATCGGTTCTGCGATGATCGGCATAGGGATCTCGTTATTCACCGGCCCTGAAGATCATGACCGCTTAGAAATGTTTTATCGACGAGCGCAACCACCGGGGTTTTGGGGGCCGGTCGAACGCCGGGTTCATCCCGACCATCCAGATAGTTCGCAACGTTTTTGGCGAGCGTTATTGGCGATGGGACTCGCAGCTTTGTCGATATTTTGTTTCCTGACGGGGATAGGATCATGGATGGTCGGCAGCCCGGCGCCGGCATGGATGCCCTGGAGAGAAGTTTGGATTTCCGGGCTTCTTGTGGTGGGTACGTTGTTATGCCCCTTGTGGATTAAACTTGGGTTTCAACAATCCAACTATGCGAGTCAGCCGGGTTAACATATGGGGAAGGACTCAGTAACCATTGTCGCTTTTGCCGGACGGCGGATCGATGTAACGGATGCCGAAACCCCGCGGTTTCCTTTGACTCAGGTGAATGTTGTTCAAAAGAAAATAGAGGAGCTATTTCGCAGAGACAATGTCAAAACTCTCATTTGTTCTGCAGCCTGTGGAGCTGATTTGATTGCGTTGCGGGTCGCGCAGAAGTTGCGAATAGGCTATCGAATTGTCTTGCCCTTTGCTCCGGAACGTTTTCGAATCACCTCCGTGATGGATCGGCCATGTACT
>CBDUWS010000415.1:0-2216 GCA_965370985.1 uncultured bacterium | reverse complement strand
ATCATCATGATCTGGCTGACCCCTCAAAAGGGGGGTAGTCTCCCTTCGCGTTCTTCCATAGCCTGACTGTTCACCAATTTTTTTGTCATGGAATGGGTCAACAAAAATGGTCCCCAAACCATTGACTCGTATTACCTACATAGGAGGAGGTTATGGAAGACGTGAAATCATCGACGACCCTCAGCTCCGCCACGGCTGTTTTGGAAGAGGAAGGTTATCAGATGTACTTGGGACATGGATGTCGGTTGACGGGTGTGCTCAAAGTTCAGGGAATGATGCGCATTGACGGATTTGTCGAGGGAGAGGTGTTTGGAAGCGATTTGATTCAAGTGGGAAAAGAGGGAAAAATCGAAGCCACTGTTAGAGCGAAACATATCGTGGCTCAAGGTCCGCTTCGCGGAGATATCGCTGCACAAGAAAAAGTAGAATTGTTAGCCCCGGCCCAGGTAGAAGGGACCATTGATTCTCCGGTGTTTTTGCTTGAAGAGGGAGTGTTCGTCAATGGGATATTGAAAATGGCCTCAAGGAATCCTTCCCTTCAGTAACCATAAAGAGATTCCCATCTCTCCATTGAGATATTTATCCTTTGCGCAGAGTCCGAAGCTGCGCAGGGGGTATCCACCATTCCAGTATTCCCTGACCAATTATTGCGTTTTTGTGAAAGGCAATGAGAGCACTGCCAGCCTTTTTGAACGAAAGGCTTGGAGAATGATTGCCAAAAAGCATGAGTGCGGCAGTCTGTCCCAAGTGTGGCTCATGGCCGACACACATGACAACGGCCTCTGGAGGGAAGGACTGTAGGATGGGGAATAAGAGCATGGGGGATTGGTCATAGACGAGTTCTGGAGTGATCTCAATATTTGAAGGAATTTGTAAAATATTTTTCGCAATTTCAGCGGTTTGCTGAGTGCGAGTCAAAGGGCTGCAGAGAAGGTGTGTGGGCTCAACGCCGATTCTCTTGAGTCCTTCGACGGCCTGTTCCGTTTTGGTTACTCCTTCTTTGGTCAGAGGACGAGAATGCTCATCTCCGGACCAGGTGTTCGGCGATTCGGCAATTCCATGTCTGAAGAGAAGACAGTGCATAGTTGTATCCTAAGAGCCTCTACTCTACCAAAATTGTACGGAGTTAATCGTTTGTGCAGCTAAGAGGAAATTGTGGCTCTTTTCCACAACCGACTTGGCTCAGCCAATCTCTGCCCTATTGCGACCCTGAATGTTCGAGATGGAGTTCTGTTTTCGTAGGAGACCATTGAACAGCGACAATGCGAATTATTCCTAGGGTTATGAGTATCCCTCCAAGTGTCATCCATTGTGACACTGGCGCTTCTGAAAACCATTTGGAAATGATTTCCGTCAGCATGACAACTAAAATGGTGTCGACAATAAACGTCACCTTCACGCGTCCTTCAGAAAAATAGGTTAGGGTTGTTTTAAAGACCTCCACGATGGCCAGGATAATAAGCGTATCCACAATCAAGTGACGCAAAGTCGCCTCAAAGGGATGACTGAAGAGATTTTGGAGATTGAGAAATATTCGAATAACTCCTCCCGTCAGTCCCAGCAGAATCGTGATGATGAGGAGGCTGAGGACGATTTTAATTCCTTTCATCCAAAAGTGAGTCAGGTCGGCAGCAAGAGCTTGGGTCATCCAAGATGACGAATCTTGCAACGATGCCTGGAACAAGTTGGGTGAAATTCGAGACGCCATGGTTTTCATGTTACAGCTCATCTCGTGAAACGGGGGATAAGAGATCACGAACCGACAACATCCCGAACACTTGATCTTCGTTGCCCACGGCAAGATGTCGTGTTCCTGCGGCTTTCATGATGCCAGCGGCTTCAAATATGGATTCGGTTTCATCAATGCTGATGATGGGAGTGCTCATGATCTGCTGCACTTGCACGAATTCTGCTTGAAGGTGAAAGGCCACCACTTTTCGGACGATATCGCTTTCCGTGACGATGCCCATAAGCTCGGAACCCTGCATAACCAACAGGCTGCCAATTTTCTTGACGCGCATGAGGTTAGATGCGACAGACACGGCCTGGGTCGATTCAATACAGGCCAACTCTCGAGTCATTAATTGTTCTACGCGTACCATTCTCGCGCTCCTTTGTTTATGATTATTATTTACCTGAATCATATCCTTGGCATATGACCAATTGATCACGAGAAAATGTCATTCTTGTTACAATTTCCTGAAAGAGCTGTTCTG
>CBDUWS010000414.1:0-2221 GCA_965370985.1 uncultured bacterium | reverse complement strand
GGGCCCATGAAGGCGAATCGTCTATACTATTGCCCTTTGTAATCTGGCTTCGTTGGAATGCATACCCTTAGGAAACCAGATTGAGCAGGCTTCCGCTATTCCTCGGAAGAGGGACCTTTGCATTCGATCAACAACAAAACCCTCTCCATTCGAGGGATGGTGGTACGTGAGCGCCTACCTTAGTCTATTCATGCTTTGGATGTGATCCTTCTGATGTTGCTGGACACAGCATCGGGTCATTGCGGCCCCTGGCGGTGACGGTCCGTGAG
Source organism: uncultured bacterium (assembly GCA_965370985.1). Taxonomy (GTDB): domain Bacteria; phylum Nitrospirota; class Nitrospiria; order Nitrospirales; family UBA8639; genus Nitrospira_E. Next base: position 1,952 of record CBDUWS010000414.1, on the reverse strand, counting down.
GGGTCGTGGTGTGTCTAGCCCATCTACCACAACACAAAAGCCCCACACCCGACGATGTGAGGCTCTTGGTGTATGTGTGTCCTTCAAGTTAATCAAATACAGGTTCAATCTGATCTGTCACACGTTTGAAGGCCAGGGCTTGTCTCGCTAAGGCTTTTCTCCCTGAAGTTCAAAATTGGGAAGCGCCGGCGGTTCCGGATCCGGGTTCACCGGTGGTGGGAGATTATCAATGCCGCGAGATCGGATCCCACCAAATTGGAAGAATCGTTGTAAACGGAATCGACTTGAAAACCGGGACGAGCGTGGCGTTTGTTTAATTCTGCCGGACGGTGCCTGGAAGCCCGTTCCGCCAGGGATGGATGTCGGCTTCCGTTGCCTATCCATACAAAATGTCCAATAATTTTGGCATTTAGATTTGCTATTGGGATACTTTCTTTTACAGCTGTCTTGTTTTCTGTCGCAACAACTGCGACATGTCAGGTCGGTATTGCAGCGGTCGGTATTCTTTCCAATCGACCCCGACTCTTTCCAACAGCCCCCTCCCCAGCTGTTGCCTACTTTTTCTGCCCTTGATAACGCTGTTGCTGATTGAGGAACAAACAGATCTGCCAGGAGGAACAGCACTCCGAAAGCGAGGACGATGATGGAAGAATTCTTGGTAATGTGTTTCATCTCAATCTTTCCTTCCCCTTAAAATCCTTATAAAAGAAACTTTTGGTGCTTAATGCTTTCAATCTTTCGACCCACGAATTTTCCTCCTTTCCCCATATTAGGGCTTGACAGATTTGGTTGACGACTGTGCGTGGCCAGCACTGGGTATGAACATTTGTATGATTTCAATAAAGTCTTCTTCCGGATGGGCGCCATGCAGGGAGATCCCATTAATTAAAAAAGCCGGGGTGCCATCGAACCCAAAGCTTTGGGCTTCCTCTCGATCTTTGACAATCTGCTGCTCAACCTGCTCACTGGACAGATCTTTTTGAAGTCGTTTTTGATCCACATCCAAAGAAGCCACGATGGCTTGTAAGGCTGGCTCCCCTGCTTGAAGTTGCTCCTGTTCCTCAAACACCCGATCATGAAAGAGCCAGGCTTGTTCATGACTTTGTAAAGCAATGGCTTCAAAATAGTGCGCCGCGGGCTCAGCCATGGGATGAAAGTCCAACGGGTTGTGTTTATAAAACACCCGTATCAACTCTGGATACCGATCAAGTAGCTGCTTGATGGTCAAGTAAGCAACCCCACAATAGGGGCATTCAAAATCGCTATATTCCACAATGGTAATGGGAGCATGCGGATTCCCTCGAATGGGACGGTGCGAGGCCAGGTCCGGGATCTTTGGGTTGGCCAATTCGGCTAACCGCCGGTCTCGCTCGGCTTGAAGCCGCACCTTGTGGCCTCCTTCCTCCACGAGTTTCCAGGTCGCCATCTCGTGTTCTTTCAACACGTCCAAAATCAGTTCCGGATGGCTGCGAAGAACTGCCTCAAGTTGTTCTTTGAACTCGGAGGAGAAGTTTTTGGGCGGAGGAACCGTAGACGCGGGCTGATTCTGAGCCGTGAGCATCAGGCTTGGCCCGTTCCCATTCGGAGTGAGACACTGGAGGGCGGCCTTTTCTGATTTTGCTATCACCGTGATGGGAATATCTTGGGCCCTAACACCTAAGGAATTCAGAAGGGCCAAGAAAAGAAAACCGGTTGAAAGGGCCATGGATTTTCCCGCCATGGCAGTCCTCCTTTTTTATCTACATATGAAGATAGATGAGGTTCGATCTTGCCTGTTTGTCGTATGGAATGACGGAAAGGTTCACTGGGCCTGGGAACCCATTAAAAGCAGGTCCCAAACTTTTCCAGACCCAAAAGAGATTAGCGTGGTGCTTTATCACAGAAAGGATACCTCCAACCGCTTCCGGCCAAGAAAGTTCCAGAAACCACGGTGATATGTCTTGACCTAGAGT
>CBDUWS010000413.1:0-2229 GCA_965370985.1 uncultured bacterium | reverse complement strand
TTATGCATGTAGCCGAACGAATACAAAATGAAACGCTGGTCTTGATGATTTCCGGGAGAGTGACGTTTTACTCCCGAAAAGTCTTTCAGGCGATTGTCAACAGTGCGCGACTTTCCGGCGCGAAGCATATTATGTTCAACATTCAAGGCGTGACGTTTATGGACAGCGCGGCGTTGGGTGGGCTGGCCTTGGCCTACCTCAATTTGAAGGAATGTGATTTGGCGATGAGCTTAGTTGGTGCGCAACAACCCATCAAAACCTTACTCGACGAAGCGAATTTTCCTACCCTGATTCCGACCTTTCCGTCCGAAGAATCGGCATTTCAATCCATCCAGTAGTTGCCTTATTATTTCTCCCACATTTTCAGTTTGATTCGGAAAGATCAAAGGTGAATATGCTATCCTTTTGCTCGAATCCATACGTGCGCATGCCAACGATTGGATACGATAGGCAGCACGGGTAAAATATAATACGACTCTATGTACCAAAAACCACTTGAAGCATTGAGGCTCGAATTGCAGCGTCTGGAACTGACGGGATTCATCGTTCCTCATGCTGATGAATATCAAAATGAATATTTGCCTTCTTGTGCCGAACGGTTAGCGTGGCTCACCGGGTTTACGGGATCTGCGGGTACCGCGATTGTTCTTGCCCAAGAAGCCGCGATGTTTGTGGATGGGCGGTATACCATCCAAGTGGCCGATCAGGTAGACAAACACGATTTTACTTTCAATCATAGCGGGGATCATCCTCCTGCCAAGTGGCTTGAATATCATGTTCGTCCCTCCAACCGCATTGGCTATGATCCGTGGCTCCATACGCCGAGGGATCTTGAACGTTATCAGAAAGCCTGTGATCGGGCCGAGGCGGAACTGTTTCCTTGTTCTCCTAACCCGATTGATCTGGTGTGGTATGAGCGCCCCTCTCTCCCTATGGGTTTGATGAAGCCGCATCTCTTGGAGTTTTCAGGCAGAAGTTCACAACAGAAGCGGGAGGAATTGGCAAAGAGCTTTCGGGATGATGGTATCGAAGCGGCTATTATAAGCGCACCCGATTCCATCGCGTGGTTGTTAAACATTCGAGGTAGCGATGTGTCGCATACGCCGTTACCCTTGTGCCAGGCGATCATCTATTCCACTGGACGTGTGGCGGTGTTTGTCGATTCTCAAAAAGTGAGTCCCGGTCTTGCGTCGCATCTGGGTCCGGATGTTTCCCTGGAATCGCCGGAAGCCTTTGAAGGGGCGTTGCAGCAATTAGGGCAGCAGGGTCAGCGGGTGCTGTGTGATCCAATGAAAACCAATACCTGGATATTTTCGACGCTGACCACCAACGGTGCCCACCTCATTCATGCTGATGATCCGTGTTCCTTGCCCAAAGCGTGCAAAAATTCCGTTGAGATTCAAGGCGCCTATGCTGCACAAGAAAGGGACGGGGTGGCGGTATGCCAGTTTTTGGCCTGGCTGGATCGAGAAACACCCCATGGGCGGGTGACCGAATTGCAAGCGGCTGCCTACTTAGAGGATTGTCGTAAACGACAACTATTGTGGGAGGATGCCAGTTTCCCAACCATTTCCGGCGCAGGATCGAATGGGGCGATCGTGCATTATCATTCGACTTCTGAGACCAACCGTGAGCTAGAGCTTGGGACGTTATATTTAGTGGATTCTGGCGGGCAGTATCTTGATGGGACGACCGATATCACCAGAACGGTGGCGATTGGGCAGCCGTCCGAAGAGCATCGAGATCGCTATACCCGAGTCTTACAAGGCCATATCGCCTTAGCCTCGGCCAAATTTCCCGAAGGGACGACAGGGAGTCAACTTGATGCCTTGGCCCGATCCCCACTTTGGGCTATTGGGTTGGATTACGATCATGGGACAGGCCATGGGGTCGGTAGTTTTCTTGGCGTCCATGAAGGGCCGCAACGGATTGCCAAGTCTGCAAATGATGTTGCGCTTAAACCTGGAATGATTGTGTCGAATGAGCCTGGGTATTACAAAACCGGGGCCTTTGGGATTCGGCTTGAGAATTTAGTGGTGGTCAAACGCGAGGAGATGTCCCAAGATTCCAACCGTTCGTTTTTAGCATTCGACACTTTGACGGTGGTGCCATTTGACCGGAGGTTAATTATCGTGGACCTCTTATCCAGGCAGGAACGTGACTGGATCGACACGTATCATGCTCGCGTGTGGCAATGTTTAGAAGTTAAAATAGACGCCGAAACGCGAG
>CBDUWS010000412.1:0-2245 GCA_965370985.1 uncultured bacterium | reverse complement strand
GATAGAAGACAGATCAAAGGTTTCTTGAGTCACAAAACCTCGATATCGCTCAGGCTGCTCAAACACCAATTCCATCACGCTGCAAATACCTGCGGCGGTCGTCACCTGAATGGCAGACCACAGCTTTCCAGCGATCGTACACGGATAAATTTTTTGCACAAAATTCTCTTCAAAGAGTTCTCCCTTTCGCAGACCCGTCACCGAGGTATAGATCAGGACCACATCCTGTAAGGTCTTTGGCACGGCCTTTTCCAAAATACGTTTCAAAGTCTCCCGGTCATCGTTGAGTTTCAGATCATTCATCAACAAATGAATTTTTTCACAATGACCGGGATAGCGAAGCGTCTTATAATTCATCGTCCGCACTTTGCCCGCAGACGTATCCGCCAAAGTTCCCAATCCACCCGACGTGTTAAAAGCCTCATATAACAGCCCATCAATCGAAATGGTCTCGTACCCTTCGAGAGGAAGCAACCCCACCTCTTGGCCATTCTCAATCCCATTGCACATATTGCCATATTCATTGATCAATCCGTCCGTCGACCACGTCAACGAATATTTCAACACGTTACTAGGATTCACCGGAAGCGCACCGACTCGCATTTTGACAATTTCCACGGAATCAAAATGAGTCATCAAATCATGCGCCACGATGCTAATAAATCCTGGCGCCAACCCACATTGTGGCACGAACGCCGAAGTCGCATCCTGACTCACCGCTCGAACTTTTTTAGTCACTTCAATATCTTCAGTCAGATCGAAATAATGAGCACCGATCTCCAGAGCCAACTCGCTCACCAACGGATTACAATAATAGGGAAGACTGGAAAGAATGGCTTCGGGTTTGGCTTGCTCAAGAAATGATCGAAGGGCAGTTTTATTTTGGACATCAACCGAAGAAATTCGGAAATGATCTTGGTCAATCTCCTGCTTCAGCCGAGCGACGACATCTAAATCCACATCGCCTAAGGAGACCGCATAGTCGCCACTCTCCACCAACAAGGTGGCAATAAGGGAGCCAATCTTCCCCCCTCCAAGAATGACAACTTGACGCATGCCGGAATACTCTCCTTCTCTTTCGTATTCTAAGCTAATTCAACCGAAATGCAATGAATTGACCTTCTCAAAGTCCCTCACGATGGGATAGAATGCTATGGGAAATAATCGCATACGCCCGCAGAATTCTTCTACCCGTTTCTTTTCGACAACCATCAAAAATATGTTCCATTAATTCAACATCAATAGGAGGAAAGTGACCAACCATGGCGAAATTAATTGAACAACCGACGAGAATTGAAGCCGCAGGAAATAAGCCCAAACTGATCGACGAGTTTTTCGGACAGGTGAATTCCGGGACTGCCGGAATCAGCATTGCACGCATGCAAAGTCCGTCTGGGTGGGTTGAACCAGGTCAGACACCGGAGTTTGATGAATATACGGTCGTCCTTCGGGGCATGATCAAAGTTGAAAGCAAAGAAGGGGCATTGGAAGTGACTGCCGGTCAAGGCGTGCTCACGTCAAAAGGAGAATGGATTCGCTACAGCACTCCCGGCCCTGAAGGCGCTGAATATATTGCGGTATGCCTCCCCGCTTTTTCACCAGATACCGTTCATCGCGATCCTTCCTGAGCGTGAACTCTCAGAACCATGTCCTCTACCACAGGTTGAAAAATGGACGGTCGATGAAGATTATTGATTCCTCTTCTATTGCCCCACACGCATTTACAATATTTGACAACCGACTAGGAATGAACAAGGAATGAATGTCTTCAATTATGTGCATAGCCATATCCCCTCAAACGAAATAAAGCAGGGATGGCTGGCACAGTGAATAACAAGGATGGCAAGACCCGCTGTGGGTGGGTGGGGAACAAGTCACATTTCATTTCCTATCACGATGAGGAATGGGGCGTACCCATTCACGATGATCGCCGTCATTTTGAAATGCTGATTCTTGAAGGCGCTCAGGCGGGCTTATCCTGGTCGACCATCTTGCTTCGACGCGAAGGCTATCGAAGGGCGTTTGCGAAATTTGATCCCACAAAAGTTGCTCGATTTGACGTCCGCAAACAAGCTGCACTTCTCAATGATACCGGCATTATTCGCAATCGCCTCAAGATCAAATCAGCCATCACGAACGCACAAGCTTTCCTGAAGGTTCAGGAGGAATTTGGATCGTTTAATGTGTATATTTGGCAATTTGTGGGGAAAAAACCCAAGATCAATTATTGGACAGGCATGTCACA
>CBDUWS010000411.1:0-2246 GCA_965370985.1 uncultured bacterium | reverse complement strand
ATATCCATTTCTCCAAGGGCATGTATGTGCCATGGGATAGAGATATTCAACAGTCACCTAAAAGAAAAAGACCTCTCCCGAAAATGGCACAAGTGGATGTGGGCAGAATTACCAAACCGTCTTCATCGCTTATGAACTGGCCCGCCGATCCAATTCCTTTGCTGACATTATGAAAACTGACGTGACGGAAATTCCAAGAGGACAGGTTTCCGATTTCCCAAAAAACTGGCAAGCGGACATGTTGTCCGGGTTTTTGGTTTTTTTGATCGCACTCCCACTCTGTCTGGGGATTTCATTGGCCTGCGGCTATCCCGCCATTTCAGGCATTTTTACGGCCATTATAGGCGGAATCCTGGCCACATTTTTCAGTAACTCCGAACTAACCATCAAAGGGCCTGCGGCGGGTCTGATTGTCATCGCCATTGGGTGCGTCATGGAGTTCGGGTTTACGGGTGGGGAAGACCCTGCGGCGGATTTTCAGGCCTATCGCTTGGCCCTTGGAGTCGGTGTTGCGGCAGGGATGGTACAAATTCTTTTTGGAGTATTTCGTGCAGGAATCCTCGGAGAATTTTTCCCGACTTCGGCTGTGCATGGCCTCCTCACGGCCATTGGGGTCATCATCATGGCCAAACAATTTCCTGTGGTGCTGGGATTAAGCTCTGAAGGAAAGCCTCTGGAACTTCTTGCCAACATTCCGCATTTCATTATGAACATGAATCCCCTGGTGGGCCTTATTGGCCTCATCGGTCTGATCGTCATGTTTAGCTTCCCATTGATAAAGAATCCACGCCTCAAGTTGATACCTGCTCCTATGATTGTCTTAGTTGTCACCGTGCCTTTGGGTATGTATCTCAATTTTGGACAGGAGCAGACCTATTCTTTTAGTGGCCAAGATTATCCTTTGGGAAAGAATTTTCTGGTTGCGGTGCCGGAGAATATGTTCCGTGCGCTGACCTTTCCTGACTTTTCAGGCCTGGGCACCTCTATAGGAATAAAATATGTCGTGATGTTTGCGCTGATTGGCAGTATCGAATCCCTTCTAAGCGCAAAAGCCATTGATAAAATTGATCCGTGGAAAAGAAAAACCAATCATGATCAAGACATGCTAGCGGTTGGAGTAGGGAATACCCTCGCGGCTTTTGTGGGCGGTCTTCCCATGATATCGGAAATCGTTCGGAGTAAAGCCAATATCGATAATGGTGCACGAACTCGATTCGCCAATATGTTTCATGGATTGTTTTTGCTCTTGTTTGTTGCGCTCCTCCCCGGCTTAATCAATCAAATTCCCCTTGCTGCTCTCGGAGCGATGCTGGTCTTTACCGGATTCCGATTAGCTTCGCCGCAAGAATTTATCCGTTTGTGGCACGTAGGCCGTGAGCAATTCATCATTTTTGTGTCAACCGTCATTGGCGTGCTAGCCACGGATTTGCTTATGGGAATCGCGATTGGCATTTGTGTCAATTTTGTGGTGCATCTCAAAAATGGCGCCCCTCTGAGGTCATTATTGAAGACACAAGTGAATGTTGAGCGACGGGAAGAAGGTGGAGTGACGGTTCAGGTCAAAGATGCGGCAATTTTTAGTACGTGGATCGGACTGAAAAAAAAGTTAGAATCATTAATGAAAGAGCCCAAAGTCGTTCTGGATCTGTCGCAGACTTTTCTTGTGGATCACACCGTGATGGCCAAACTCCAGGAGATGGAAATGGTGTTTCAGGAAAAGGGTTCGACCTTAGTGATTGCAGGATTGGATGAGCATCAGCGGTTATCCAATCATCCAGCTGCGGCGAGGAAAAAACCGAGGAAATGATTATCCTTAGTTAGAAGAGCAATTTGTGGTTTGTCCAGATTAACGAAATGTTGATTCGAGGTCTTGGTCGAGTGAAAACACGATTACCCGTTCTCCAATGTGGACATCGATGTCGGTAAATAACCCCGCCACGGCGGCTCCGGTAATCTCGGTTAATTGCGCGCAGAGTTTTTCCCGGCCTTGGGATATAAGGTTTTGACGCATGGCTTTGACCATATCCACGCCATTATCACTCTTAGCCAGTTGGCGCTCTGCCGGGGTAAGGACGCCTTTCAATCGAACCAGAACCAGATCACGGAGAATAAAAGCTTTGACATCCATGGGGCCTCGACCCATAAACTCCTGTTCGAATTTGATAATGGCATTACGAATGGCCGTCTCGGTCTCGCCTTTTGTTCGTCCGTTTTGCATAGGTTGCTCTAGAATTTAGAGGATGAAT